>JBFFJL010000442.1:0-3257 GCA_041555955.1 Nevskiaceae bacterium | reverse complement strand
GCTGGGCAAGGCCCTGCTTGGCGCCGGCGAACAGGTCGGCGACCGCGCCTGGGAGCTGCCGCTGTGGCCGGAGTACGACGGCAACATCGCCAGCGAACATGCAGATATCGCCAATATCGCAACCAAGGGTGCGCGCGAGGCCGGCACCATCATTGGCGCGACTTTCCTGCACCGCTTCACCAAAAACATGAAGTGGGCGCATCTGGACGTTGCCGGCACCGCTTCGATCGGCAAGCGCGCGACCGGGCGTCCGGTGCCGATGCTGGTGCAGTACCTGATCAATCAGGCCTCGCGCCGGCCGGCACGCTGATCTGCGTCGGCTCAGCCGGCTCGGCCCTGCACAGACCTTTCGATGACGCGCATCGACTTCTACATCCTGCCCGAATCGGCCACCGCGGCCGATAGTCAGGTGATGACCGCATGCCGGCTGTGCGACAAGGCCTGCGCCGCCGGCAAACAGGTCTATGTGCACGCTGTCGGCGCTGTCTCGACCGAGATCGATTCCGCCCTGTGGACTTTCCGTCAGGGCGGTTTTGTCGCGCATGAGCGCTTCGATCCGTCAGTGGAACTGCAGCCACCGATCCCCGCGGTGCTGATCGGCCGGGCCGAGCCCCCGGACAGTCACCACGACATCCTGATCAATTTGGACGCTGAGATTCCGGAGTTCTTCAGCCGTTTCGAACGGGTGCTGGAAATCGTCGCTGGCGATCCCTCACAACGCGCCTCGGCGCGTGCGCACTACAAGTACTACCGTGACCGCGGCTACGAACTGAACACCTTCGAGCAAAGCGAATCCGGCGCCTGGCGCCAGCGCCGCAGCTGAGTCCCTGCCCCGCTACGGGGCACGGTTGATTACAATTGCGCCCCTTGCGCAGGACGCGCATCCCGCCTACGCCTCTGTCGACCGACCCCATGGACAAGATTTTCGATCCCCGCGCCATCGAAGCCCGCTGGTGCGCCACCTGGGAACAAAACGGCTACGCCCAGCCGGAAACCGCCGCGAACCTGCGCGGCGTCGATCGCGCCAGCCTCAAACCGTACAGCATCGTGATCCCGCCGCCGAACGTGACCGGCACGCTGCACATGGGGCATGCGTTCCAGCACGCAGTGATGGACGCTCTGACGCGCTACCACCGCATGCTCGGCTGCGACACGGCGTGGATTCCCGGCACCGATCACGCCGGCATCGCCACGCAGATGGTGGTCGAACGCCAGCTCGCCGCGCAGGGCATCAAGCGCACCGACCTGGGGCGCGACAAGTTCCTGGAAAAAGTCTGGGAATGGAAGGAGTACTCGGGCGGGACGATCACCAACCAGATCCGCCGCATGGGCAACTCGGTCGACTGGTCGCGTGAACATTTCACGATGGACGACACGCTCAGCCGCGCCGTCACCGAAGAGTTCGTGCGTCTGCACGCCGAGGGCCTGATCTACCGCGGCAAGCGTCTGGTCAACTGGGATCCGGTGCTGCTGACGGCGATCTCCGACCTCGAAGTTGAATCAAAGGAAGAGAACGGCAAGCTCTGGCATTTCCGCTATCCGCTGGCATCCGGCAACGGCCATCTGGTGGTCGCGACCACGCGCCCGGAAACCATGCTGGGCGACAGCGCCGTGGCGGTGCATCCGGAAGACGACCGCTACAAGCATCTGATCGGCCAGCAGGTGAAATTGCCGTTGTGCAATCGCGAGATCCCGATCATTGGCGACGACTATGTCGATCGCGAATTCGGCACCGGCGTGGTCAAGATCACGCCAGCGCACGATTTCAACGACTATGCGGTCGGACAGCGCCACGCGCTGCCGGTGATCAATGTGTTCACCCCGACGGCGCATATCAACGACGAAGCCCCTGCGGTCTATCGTGGGCTCGACCGCTATGACGCGCGCACCCGCATCGTCGAAGACCTGGACAAGCTGGGCCTGGTCGACAAGATCGACGATCACAAGCTGATGGTGCCGCGCGGAGATCGCAGCGGCGTCGTGGTCGAGCCGTATCTGACCGATCAATGGTTTGTCGACATGAAGACCCTGGCCGAGAGTTCGCTCGCTTCGGTCGAGGACGGCCGCACACGCTTCGTGCCGGAAAACTGGATCAACACCTACAAGCAGTGGCTCAACAACATCCAGGACTGGTGCATCTCGCGCAACCTGTGGTGGGGGCACCGCATTCCGGCGTGGTACGACGAAGCGGGCAACATCTACGTCGGCCGCAGTGAAGAGGAAATCCGTGCCAATCCGGACTACGCCGACGCACTCGCTGCGGATACCGTACTGCGCCGTGACGAGGACACTTTCGACACCTGGTTCTCGTCGGCACTGTGGCCGTTCTCGACGCTCGGCTGGCCGGAGCAGACCGAAGATCTGAATCGCTGGTATCCCACCAACGTGCTGGTCACCGGCTTCGACATCATCTTCTTCTGGGTCGCACGCATGTCGATGATGGGCCTGCACTTCATGGGCGAAGTGCCGTTCCGCGAGGTTTACATCACCGGCCTGGTGCGTGACGCCGAAGGCAACAAGATGTCCAAGTCCAAGGGCAACGTGCTCGACCCGCTGGATCTGGTCGACGGTATCAGCCTCGAGGATCTGGTCAGCAAGCGCACCACCGGCCTGATGCAGCCTCAGATGGCGGCCAAGATCGAGGCGGCGACCCGGCGCCAGTATCCGCAGGGAATCGAGCCGGTCGGCGTCGACGCACTGCGCTTTACCTTTCTGGCACTGGCGTCGACCGGCCGCGACATCCGCTTTGACTCGTCCCGCGCGTCCGGCTATCGCAATTTCTGCAACAAGATCTGGAACGCTGCCCGCTTCGTGCTGATGCAGTGCGAGGGCCAGGATTGCGGCCAGGATGAATCGCAGCCGTACACGCTGTCCGCCGCGGATCGCTGGATCGTGTCGCGACTGCAGAAAGTCGAAGCCGAAGTCGCGGAATTGTTCCGCACCTATCGTTTCGATCTGCTGTCGCAGACGCTGTACCAGTTCGTATGGAACGAGTACTGCGACTGGTATCTGGAACTGTCCAAACCCGCGCTGCAGGACGGCGACACCGAAGCGCAGCGCGGCAGCCGCCGCACCCTGGTGCGCGTACTGGAAACGATCCTGCGCCTGCTGCACCCGCTGATGCCGTTCATTACCGAAGAGATCTGGCAGCGCGTCGCGCCGCTGGCGGCGTGCAGCGGCGAAACCCTGATGCTGGCGCCCTACCCGGTCAGCGATGCCGCGAAAATCGATGAAAGCGCCGAAGCGGACATCGAGTG
>JBFFJL010000441.1:0-3273 GCA_041555955.1 Nevskiaceae bacterium | reverse complement strand
GCGCAAGCCCTCGCACATTGTCTACGTGTCGTGTCATCCCGGAACCTTGGCGCGCGACGCAGGCATGCTGGTGCACGAGCACGGCTATCGCCTGCAGCGCGCCGGCGTGATGGACATGTTTCCGCACACCGGCCATGTCGAAAGCATGGCGCTGTTCGTCCGGGACGTCTGATGGCACTGGAGATCGAACGCAAGTTTCTGCTGCTCAGCGACGGCTGGCGCGCCGAAGTGTCGCGCTCCAGCGAGCTGCGTCAGGGCTATCTGTCCGGCGAAGGTGGGCGCGCTTCGGTGCGCGTGCGTCTGCACGACGGTCAGGCCAATCTGAACATCAAGGCGGCGGTGATCGGTAGCGCGCGCGCCGAGTATGAATATTCGATTCCCTACGAAGAGGGTCGCGAGATCCTGCAGACGTTGTGTCTGGGGCGACTGGAGAAGATCCGGCACTACGTCGAGCGCGACGGCCTGACCTGGGAGATCGATGAGTTTCTGGGCGACAACGCCGGTTTGATCGTTGCCGAGGTCGAGTTGAGCGATCCCGATCAGGCCTTTGTACGGCCGGACTGGATCGGCCGGGAAGTCACTGACGCGCGGCGTTACTACAACCACGATCTGGCGCTGCAGCCGTATTGCAGCTGGCCGGACGAATGGCGTGCGTGATGGTGGCGCAGCGCATCGAAGTGGACTTGCGCGCGCAGCGGCTGCGCGTCTGGAATGGCGCACATTTGAACGCTGAATATTTGGTTTCGACTGGCGCGACCGGCAACAGTGAGATCAATGGGTCTGGCGGAACGCCGCGCGGACGACACATTGTCCGTGCGAAAATCGGGGCGGGCCTTCCGTCCGGGGCGGTGTTGCGCGCGCGTCGCTGGACCGGAGAGATCTGGAGTCCGCAGCTGCACGCACGATGTCCCGGCCGCGACTGGATTCTGAGCCGAATCCTGTGGCTGTCCGGAACCGAACGCGGACGCAATCGACTCGGTTGCGTGGACACCTTCAGGCGCTACATTTATCTCCACGGCACGCCGCTGGAAGAGTGTCTGGGCGTGCCGGGGTCGAAGGGCTGTGTGCGGATGCGCAATCGCGACATCATTGAGTTGTATGACTGGGTCAGTATCGGAACCGAAGTTGAACTCCACGAATAGCAAGAGCAAGAACCTGTTGGGTCCGCTGATGGTCGACGTCGGTGGCCTGGAGCTGAACGACGAAGATCGTGCAGTGCTGCGCCATCCTCTGGTCGGCGGCGTGATCCTGTTCACCCGCAATTACCGTGATCATCAACAGCTCAAGGCACTGTGCGACGAGATCCTGTCATTGCGCAGTCCACGGTTGCTGCTGGCAGTGGATCACGAGGGCGGGCGCGTGCAGCGGTTTCGCGTCGGATTCTCGCGGGTACCGGCGATGCGCAGTTTCGGGCAGCGCTATTGCGAGGACCCGCAGCAGGCGCTGCTGGATGTACGCGCGGCAGGATTGGCGATCGGGACCGAGCTGTCGAGCTTTGGCATCGACCTCAGCTTCGCACCGGTGCTCGATATCGACCACGGCGTCAGTACCGTGATCGGTGACCGCGCATTCTCGGATCGCTGCGAGATCGTGGTGGAGCTGGCGCGGGCGTTTCGTGCCGGGCTGAATGCCGCCGGTCACGCAGCGACCGGAAAGCATTTTCCCGGACACGGCGCGGTGACCGCCGATTCGCACGTCGAGTTGCCGATCGACCGGCGCTCGGAGGCGGAGCTGCGCGCAACTGAATTGACGCCGTTTGCGGCACTGATTGCCGACGGCATCGAGTCGCTGATGATGGCGCACGTGCGTTACCCCAACGTCGACGAGGCACCAGCGTCGCTGTCGCACAAATGGATTCAGGACATTCTGCGCGGCGAGATGGGTTTTACCGGCGCGCTGTTCTGCGACGATCTGTCGATGGGCGGTGCGGCGGCTGTGGGCAGCATGGAGGAGCGTGCGCGCATGGCATTGGCGGCGGGTTGCGACATGTTGCCGGTGTGCAACGATCGTCCTGCGGTGCTGGAACTGCTCGAGGCACTGAAGGAGGTGAAGCCCGGCAAGGCTGCATCCGATCGCATCAAACGCATGTACCGACGGCCGCAGTGAAGCTGCGGCCAGCCAACGCGGAGGCTCCATGACTGTCACCCTCGAACAGGCGCGCACAGTGTTGTTCGAAGCCGATTGTCTGCATGATGCTGCATCGGTGCGGCATGCCTACGATCGGGTTGCGGCGGCGCTGACCGCGGACTACGCACAGCGCAATCCGCTGCTGCTGTGCGTGATGATCGGCGGTGTCCATGCCACCGCCGAGATCAGCGGGCGCCTGCAGTTCCCACTGGAAATCGATTACCTGCATGCGACGCGCTATCGCGGGGCGACCGAGGGCGGAGGCCTGGAGTGGAAGCGGCGCCCTGATCCGCAGCGCATCCACGGGCGCCATGTCGTGGTGATCGACGACATCCTCGATGAAGGTCACACGCTGGTTGCGATCCGGGCCGAGTTGCAGGCCCTGGCACCGGCATCGCTGACGGTCGCGGTGCTCGCGGACAAACAGCATCAGCGCCGCGCGCCGGGCGCGCACGCCGAATACATCGGTCTGTCGGTGGAGGACCGCTATGTCTTCGGTTGCGGCATGGACTACCACGAATACTGGCGGCAGCTGCCGGCCATCTACGCAGTCAAGGGTTTATGAGTAACGAACAAGGCGTGAACGCGACCGCTGCTGCGGCGCGTATCGGCGTGATCGGCGGGACCGGCATGAATCAGTGGCCGGGATTACAGGTGCTCGCACGGCGTGCGGTGACGACGCCGTATGGCGCGCCCAGTGCGCCCCTGCTGAATGGCCTGCTGGGTGCGACGCCAGCGATCTTCCTGGCGCGGCACGGCGAGGGTCACAAGATTCCGCCACACGCGATCAACTACCGCGCCAATCTGCGGGCGCTGGCCGACGCCGGTGTGCGCTCGGTGATCGCGATCGCTGCGGTGGGCGGCATCGCCGACTGGTTCGCGCCGGGTGAGATTGCCATTCCCTACGATCTGATCGACTACACCTGGGGTCGCGAGCACACCTATTCCGACGGCGGTGAGGGCGCGCCGCTGGATCATGTCGAGTTCACCCAACCGTATACGCCAGCATTGCGTGCAGTGCTGCTGGATACAGCGCGCGCATCGGCCACGCGGGTTGCCGGGCAGGGCGTGGTGGCGGTGACTCAGGGTCCCCGACTGGAGTCGGCCGCTGAAGTGCGCAGGATGGCGCGTGATGGCGCGGACATG
>JBFFJL010000440.1:0-3292 GCA_041555955.1 Nevskiaceae bacterium | reverse complement strand
TTTCCTCAAGGGTGCCAATGCCGCAGGTCTGTCGGGTCTGAAGGGGCATCGAGCCGTCGGCGGCATGCGCGCCAGCATCTACAACGCCCTGCCTATCGAAGGCGTGCAGACGCTGGTTGGCTACATGAAGGAATTCGCCCGTACGCGTGGCTGATGCACGGACCTAATTCGTCGAATTCTCGAACTCAATTTCGGAAACCCCCATGCTCAAGATTCAGACCCTCAACAATATTTCTGTCGCCGGCCTCGAGCGCCTGCCTCGGGTGACCTATGAAGTCGCGTCGGAGATTGCCCAGCCGGACGCGATCCTGGTGCGCTCCGCCAAGATGCATGACATGGAAATCCCGGCTTCGGTGAAGGCCATCGGCCGCGCCGGTGCCGGCACCAACAATATCCCGGTGGCCGCGATGTCCAAGCGCGGCGTGCCGGTGTTCAACGCGCCGGGCGCCAACGCCAACGCCGTCAAGGAGCTGGTGCTGGCCTCGATGTTCATGGCGTCGCGCAACATCCCGCAGGCTCTGGACTTCGTGCGCAAGCTCGACGGCGATAACAAGGCCATGAACGAGGCGGTCGAGGCCGGCAAGAAGAAATTCGTCGGTTTCGAGCTACCGGGCCGTACGCTCGGCGTGATCGGCCTGGGCGCGATCGGTGTCAAGGTCGCCAATGCCGCGCTGGAACTGGGCATGAAGGTCTACGGCTACGATCCGGCGATGACCGTGCAGAACGCCTGGCAGCTGAATGCCGGCGTGCGCCAGGCGGTTTCGGTTGATGATCTGATGTCCAAGTCTCAGTTTGTCTCGGTCCATGTGCCGCTGATCGATGCCACCCGTGGCCTGATCAACGCCGATCGCATCAAGCTGATGCAGAAGCAGGGCGTGGTGCTGAATTTCGCGCGTGACGCCATCGTTGACGAGGGCGCTGTGCTTGAGGCGCTCGACAATGGAAAGCTGCACGCCTATGCCTGCGATTTTCCGTCCAACGCGCTCAAAGGGCATCCGCGCGCCATCTGTACTCCACACTTGGGGGCTTCGACCGCCGAGGCTGAGGACAACTGTGCGGTCATGGTAGCTGACCAGATTCGCGAGTTTCTGGAGGCTGGGAATATCCGTAATTCGGTGAACTTCCCCGAGGCGGTGCTGCCGCTGCTTCCGGGCAAGGCGCGCATCTGCATCGTCAATGAGAATGTGCCGAACATGGTGGGCCAGATCTCGACGGCCCTGGCCAAGCACGCGCTGAATATTGCCGACCTGCTGAACAAGTCTCGCGGCGATCTGGCTTACACCATCGTCGATGTCGATACCGAGGTGCCCGCAGCAGTGGCGCAGGAGCTGGGTGCGATCGCCGGTGTGCTGGCGACGCGCATCATTCCGGCGTCCTGAGGCTGCGGCCGGTCGCGGCGCCGGTTGGCATCAATCTGCAGGTCGCGGGCCAGTCGGCTCGCGACTTGCAGTAAACTTTGCGCCCTTTGCGCGGCTGGCGCAGGTCGCACCCAATGAATCCAAAATCCCTACCCGAAGCACGGCAACAGATCGATGCACTGGACGAGCAGATCCAGACCCTGATCTCGCGTCGGGCGCGTATTGCACAGCAGATTGCCCATATCAAGCAGGGCATGGGCGACACCGGCGACCACTACCGGCCGTCGCGTGAAGCCGAAGTGCTGCGGCAGGTGATCGCGCGCAACCAGGCCGCAGGCGGCCCGCTGACTGACGAGGCGATTGCGCGCCTGATGCGGGAGATCATGTCCGCGTGCCTGTCGCTGGAGTCGCCGCTGACGGTGGCCTACCTCGGCCCCGAAGGAACCTACACGCAGGCCGCGGTGCTCAAGCACTTCGGCGACAGCGTGCGCGCGCGTGCCAATAGTGCGATTGACGAGATTTTCCGCGAAGTCGAAAGCGGAGCGGCCGACTACGGCGTGGTGCCGGTGGAGAATTCCACCGGTGGCGTGGTGATTCACACGCTGGACGAGCTGATCCACACCAAGTTGCGGATCTGCGGTGAAGTGACCCTGCCGGTGCATCATCACCTGCTGTCGGCGACCGACGATCTGGCGGCCGTGACCAAAGTGTATTCACATCCGCAATCCTTCGCGCAGTGCCGCAAATGGCTGGATTCGAAGTTGCCGCATGCGATTCGAGAAACCGTCTCCAGCAACGGCCAGGCCGCACGGCAGGCGCGGGAAGAGGGGAACGGCACGGCGGCAATCGCCAGCCTGCAGGCGGGTCGCATCAATGGGCTCAATATTCTGGCGTCGAATATCGAGGACGATCCCACCAACACCACGCGCTTTCTGGTGATCGGTAAGCAGGATCCCGCCGCCACCGGCGATGACGTCACCTCGGTCGTCATGATGGCGCATCGCAGCGATACGCCGGGCGCACTGTTCAAGCTGCTGCAACCGTTCGCCGACGCGGGCCTGGATATGTCCCGCATCGAGTCGCGTCCGGCCAAGGGCTCGGCCGCGCGCGACTACTATTTCTTTATTGATTTCGTCGGTCACGCCAGTGATCCCAAGGTGCGCACCGCGCTAGATGTGGTTCAGCGCGAAGCGGCGTTCTTCAAGGTGCTGGGCGCGTATCCGCGAGCGGTCCTGTAAGGTTTTTGCGGCCGGACCTCTGAGGCCGTTGCTTTACCCATCAGATTCGCCTATGAACTCGACACTTTTGAAACACGCAGGTCCTGGGGTGCTGTCGCTGGAGGCGTACTCGCCCGGCATGCCGATTGATGAGTTGCAGCGCAGGCTGGGCGTCGGCAACGCGATCAAGCTGGCGTCCAATGAAAATCCGTTGGGCACCAGTGCACGGGTGCGCGAGGCCATTGCCCAGATGGTCAATGGATCGGATTTCGCACGTTATCCGGATGGCAGCGGTCACCGCCTGAAGCAGAAAATCGCGAAGATGCAGGCGATTGACCCGTCGCGCATCACCTTGGGTAACGGCTCCAACGACATCATCGAGCTGCTGGGCCGCGTCTTTCTGGGCCCGGATCGCGCCGCGATGTTTTCGGCGCATGCCTTTGCGGTATATCCGATCATCGCGCAGGCGCAATCGGCCCATGCAGTCGTCGTGCCGGCGCGGCCGGCTGACGACGCGCAGCCTTATGGTCACGATCTGGCGGCATTTGCGCGCGAGCTCAAGGCCAATCCGGATGTGGCGCTGATCTTCATTGCCAACCCGAACAATCCGACAGGAACGTGGCTGAATGCCACTGATCTCGAGGCGTTTCTGGCACAAGTGCCGTCGGATGTGATCGTTGCGCTCGATGAGGCCTACGACGAATACATGGATCCGGC
>JBFFJL010000439.1:0-3292 GCA_041555955.1 Nevskiaceae bacterium | reverse complement strand
TGGCCGACGTAATAACTGCCATCACGGCAGCGCAACATGCACGTCCAGAACGCCATCAGCCCTACCCGAAGTGCACGGTCTCGATACGGCCATTCTGGCCTTCTCGACCCGAACGGGGTGCTTGGACATATCCCCAAAAGCCAACCGTTCACGTCGAGTAGTCCCAACGGGACGTATCGAGACGCCGCCCGGAGGAAGCAGCAGAGAGGTGTCGGGCAGAGGCGCATGACATCGATTCTCCCTTTACGCCACAAATCCGCCTGTGTAGGGTAAGCGCCGCAGGCCGTTTCCAACTCCAACATTGCGGCGCAGCGCCTCGGGCGCAGACGAACCCTCTATGGCCACACTGTTTCTGATCTCGATACTGCTTGCAGCCGGCGTGGCCATGGTGGCCGCGTGCCACTGGGGCGAGCGCGTATTTGGTGACCGCGCACTGGGCGCCGTGCTGCTGACGCTGTTCGCGGCGATGCTGGGTTTGGGGCTCGAACATTTCATCGCGATCCCGCAACCACTGCTGTTCTCAGCCGCAGTCGCGCTGGGTGTCTACGGTGTTTGGCTACTCAAGGCCGAGTACGCCAGCAAGTTGCGCCCCGGGGCCTTGCTGGTTGCAGCCGCATTCTTCGTCTATCCACTGGCCTGGCGCTGGGCGTTTCCGAGCATCAGCCCGACGTCCGAACGCGTCACCGACCTGTTCTTCATCACGCACTTCATTGACGGCGGGCGCCTGCCCGGCATCGATCGCTGGCTGCCGCCGTTCGCTTTCGACTTCTACTACCCGCTGCAGTACTACTGGGCGGGCCTGCTGGTGCGGGTGCTGAAGCTGTCGCCGGGCTACGCCTACAACCTCGGCGCCGTGCTGTTGATGGGCGCAGCCGGCACTCTGATCTGGCATGTCGCACGCAGCCAGATCGGCGGACGTGCCCGCGCGGCATTGATCACAGCGGCACTGCTTCTCGGTGGCAGCGGTGCGGCGCCTTATATTGCGGCCAAGATCACCGGGCACCCACGCATCGACGCGGGCCAGATCACGCTGCGCGCGATCACCGCCGACGCGCGCTTCAATGGCGGCGGCGGCACCGGCCTGCTAACCCAGGCACCGCCGGCCAACGCACCCATCCCCCCCGAGTTGCCGCTGGAGCCATTCGCTTACCAGTATTACCTGGGTGACTTTCATCCGACCCTGCTGGGTTTGCTGATCGGCTTTGCGCTGATCGCCGCGATGTTCGCCTTCGAGTCCGCGACCACTTCGCAAACTCTGCGCAAACGTCTGGCCCTTGCGCTCGGCGCGCTGCCGGTCATCTGCATCTCGGCCAATACCTGGATCTTTCCGCTGGCAGCACTGACGGTTGCGTTCTGGAGCGGATGGAATCTGCTGCGCGGCATCGGACGCAGCAGTGACATGCCACCGCCTCCACTGCCCGGCTCAACGCTGATCACTCACGTCGCGATCGGCGGCGCCGCTGCACTGGTCATCTCGCTACCAGTCCTGATGGGACTGGGTTCGCGTCAACTCGCGACGCCGATGCTCTGGGTCTCGGGCAAGCTGCACAGCCCGCTGGTGCCGTGGCTGCTGCAGTGGTGGCCCATCGTCGGCCTCGCCGCTCTCGCCCTGATCCTGTTGCCACGCCGCTCGCTCGGCGTCTTTCTCGCGCTCAACACACTGCTGTTGCTCGCGTTCTCCGAACTCGCCTACGTCAACGACCTGTCGATCAACCAGTACGAGCGCACCAACAGTGTGCTGAAGTGGTGGGGCTGGATCTGGTCGGTCTCGATGTTTGGCCTCGGCACCGCGCTGCTGGCGGACCGGCGCAAACTCACCGTCGCACTCGTGGCCGTCCTGCTGGTTCCGACGCTGACCAGCAGCTACTGGTACGCACGCCACTGGCTGAGCTTCCAGTCCGCAGAAGCCGGGCAACTGAACGGCACCTATCTGTACACACGCGATCAGGCGCAGCGCGAGATCGTGCAGTACCTGCAAAGCGCACCTCCGGGCACTGCGCTCGAATCGATTGCCGGCAACGCCTACACCGACACGGGCGTGCTGACCTTGTTCGGCAACAAGCCCTCGTATCTCGGCTGGCCGGATCATGAATACACCTGGCGCGGCGGACTCGGCGAAGTCGCCAGCCGTGTCGACCAGATCGGCAAGCTGTACAAGCGGCAACTGCCGGATGCCACCGAATGGCTCACCTCGCAGAAGATCGAATACATCCTCTGGCTGGCCCGCGATTGCCGCACGTACGGCGACAAGGGCGCGTGGGAACTCAATGATCAGATTCGCCAGCAGTACCGCTTCCGCATCAACGGCTGGTCCGGCCAATGCCCCGTCGGCGTCTGGACCCGGTTACCGGCGCCATGAGTGGGGCCGCGCACGCCACTGACTTCACGGCCGGGATTTCACCAGTCCGGTTGCCGTCCTGTTCGGCCGAAAACACACCATGCTGAATCCCGGAACTGACACACCCAGCGTCGCCATCGTGGTGCCGGTCTACAACGAGGCCGAGGTGCTGCCGGAGTTCTGGCGTCGACTGCAAGCGGTCATGCAGGCCACTGCTGATTTCCGCTTTCACGCCATCTTTGTCGACGACGGCAGTCGCGACCGCAGCTTTGCCCTTCTGCGGGAACTCGCCGCGCACGATTCGCGCGTCAGCGCCATCCGCTTCTCACGCAATTTCGGCAAGGAAGCCGCGATGACCGCGGGCATCGACTACGCCGACGCCGACTGGACCGTCATCATCGATGCCGATCTGCAGGACCCGCCCGAACTGATTCCCGAGATGCTGCGCAAAGCGGGCGATGGTCATGACGTCGTCCTCGCCCACCGCACCAGCCGGCACGGAGAGTCATGGCACAAGCAGTTCTTTTCCCATCTGTTCTATCGGCTGATGGGCATTCTCAACCCCGGCTTCGACCTGCCCACCGACACTGGCGACTACCGGGTGATGTCACGCCGCGCCATTGCCGCGCTGGCACGCTTGCGTGAAAGCAATCGCTTCATGAAAGGCATCTTTGCCTGGATCGGATTCCCCACCGCGAAGGTTTCCTACGAGCGCGACCCACGCTACAGCGGCACGTCGAAGTTCGACTTCCTGAAACTGCTGAATCACGCGATCGACGGCATTACGTCGTTCTCGACAATGCCACTGCGCATTGCCACCTACCTGGGGCTCCTGGTATCGCTGCTGGCGTTCGCCTACGGCATCGCCATCGTGATCCGCACCGCGCTCTACGGCGACCCGGTTGCAGGCTTCCCCACGCTGATTGCGAGCATCCTGTTTCTCGGCGGCGTGCA
>JBFFJL010000438.1:0-3300 GCA_041555955.1 Nevskiaceae bacterium | reverse complement strand
GGCGTGAACCCGTCGACCGAGCAGACCAGCGATCCGGTGACGATCACCGGCATCAACTCGGCGGCCGCGGTGACGGTCACCGGCGGCAGCTACAGCATCGACGGCGGTGCGTTCACCAGCGCACCGGGTACGATCACCAACGGCCAGCAGCTGCGTGCACGCACCAACGCCAGCCCGGACTACGACACCACGGTGCAGGCGCAGATTGATGTCGGTGGGGTTTCGTCTGGCTTCAGCGTCACCACGCGCAGTGCGGACGTTGCGCCGGACCCGTTTGCCTTCGCGCCGGTGACCAACGCCCAACTGGGTCGCACATACACCAGCAACAGCGTGACGATCAGCGGGATCGATATCCCGGCGACGATCACCATCGGCGGCGGCAACGGCAGCTACAGCATCAACGGCGGCGCGTTCACGCGCGCGGCCGCCATGGTGCAGCCTGGCGACACGGTACGCGCGCAGGTGCAGGCTGCGACCAGCTACGGCGAGACCCGTCAGGCGGTGGTGACGGTGGGCAGTGGCGCACAGGCGCAGAGCGCGATGTTCCGGGTCAGCACCGCGGATGACGACCTGTCGCCGAACTATCTGAATTTTGGTTCGGTGGCCGACGCTCCGCTGGGCAGTACGCAGACCAGCCGGCGCGTGACGATCAGCGGCATCACCACCGCAGTGCCGATCAGCATCAGCGGCGGGCGTTACAGCATCGACGGCGGTGAGTTCACCACGGGGGGCGGCACGATCAGCGAAGGTCAGACGGTCGTGGTGGAAGCGATCGCTGCGTCGACCTACGCGACCACGGTCACGGTGCAGGTATCGGTGGGGGCCGCGCGCGGCGAGTTCACGGTGACGACACTGGCGGCAGACGTCGAGCCTGAGGCGCTGGACTTCGATGTCGTGCCGAACGCGCCGCCGGGCAGCGTGCAGACCAGCGTCACGCTGATCGTCAGCGGCATCAACGTGCCGACGGCGATCCGCGTCAGCGGGGGCGAGTACGCGATCGGCGATGGCGAGTTCACTCACGCGGACGGTGAGATCGCTCCGGGTGAGACGCTGACCCTGCGCGGGATCGCGTCGATGCAGTTCGGGGCCACGCAGACGGTGACGCTGACGATCGGCACAATCACGGCCCACTTCACGATCGTGACGGCGGCGGCGGACACCGACCCGGACGGCTTCGTGCTCGGCACGATCTCCGGAGCGGACCCGGACAGCGAGCAGCGCAGCGGCGTGATCACGATCAGCGGCATCAACACCGCGGCGCCGATCACCATCAGTGGCGGGCGATACAGCATCAATGGCGGCACGTTCACCAGCGCACCCGGCACGGTGGAGGCGGGCGACGAGATCGTTGTCGCCGTCACCGCGGCCAGCACATCGGACACCACCGTCACGGCGACCCTGAGCATCGGGACCGTGAACGCGCAGTTTGCGGTGTCGACGTCCACGGTTCTGCCTCCGGTGGAAGTCGAAGGACGCCGCGGCGGCGGTGCGATGGGACCGGGCTGGCTGCTGAGTCTGGCGGTCCTGGCGCTCGGACGTCGGCGCCGAGCGGTTGGAGTGCTGCGTCGCGCGGGCACCGCCATGCGGTAGATGCCCTGGCCCGGTGTGGGCTCAGCGGCCGCTTATCAGCCCCCGCCGGGCCGCGCTCATGGTCTCCAGAAAGCCGTGAGCCTCCTTTGATCTGCATCCAGGGGCTAACGTCCATAACGTTAGCCCCTTTTGTTTGGATGACATCACCGGATGTGGCGGGGGAGGGCATTCTGTGCGAACGTCCTTGGATCAAGCCGCAATTTTTGTGTGCTGCGCCTTTTTGGGGGTCTGAAAGCTGACGTTGGTGTTGCTGATTGCGACCGTATGTCGCAACCGAAGGGTTTACGGATGGAAATGTTTGATACTGGACCCGTGCCCGAGCCAAGATCCGGATTGATGGGGGCAAACCAACTGATGACCGTGGAACCCGAGTCGGGGATGTCCGGCGCTGCAGCCACGCGTTCGCCTGAAGCGCTTGATGCGCTGCAGCGCAATGCTGCGCGCATTGACGCGGTCTATCAGGCCGCCGAGGTCGTTGGTGACGATGATCCGTCGATGCACCGTCTGCTGCGTATCGCGGTGCAGCTGACCGGCGCCCGCTTCGCTGCATTTTCCCTGGTGGCTGAAAAGCGCTCCATCGTGAAAGCGTCGCTGGGCTTCGATCCTGACATCGCCGGCCTGATGTGGCCACTGGATCAGGCGGTGGTCGCGGCCGATCACTTGCTGGCTGGACACGAAATCGAGCCGATCGAATCACCCCTGTTGCGTGCGTTGCAGAAACAGGGAATCGCTCCAGCCCATTACGCCGGCATTCCGATCCGGATGCCGAACGGGCTGGTGGTCGGGGTGCTGTCGGTGGTTTGCGCGTCCGATATCGCCGTGCATCCCGAGTTGCAGAAGGCGCTGGAAGATGTCGGGGCGCTGGCGGAGGACTGGATTCTGCTGCGCAGTGCGTCGATCGTCGATGTGCTGACCGGCTTGTTCAACCGTCGCTATTTTGAGGAGCTGGTCGCACGTGAATGGCGTCGCTCGCTGCGGCATCTGGCGCCGATCGCGATGCTGATGATCGATATCGATTACTTCAAGGCGCTTAACGATGGTATGGGTCATGAGGCGGGCGATGTTGCCCTGCGACAAGTGGCCGCGATCCTCAAGGCCCAGTTCCGCCGTGGCGGTGATGTTGTCGCCCGATACGGGGGCGAGGAATTTGTGGCGGTGTTGCCCGAGACCACAGCTGAAACAGCAATGGACCTCGCCCGCCGTGCGCTGCGTGCGATCGAAGATGCACAACTGAAGCATCCGGATTCGCCGTACGAAGCGCTGACGGTCAGCATCGGTGTTGCTTCCGCGGCGTCGGAGGAGGAGCAGCGGCGTGGGCCGATCTGGCTGCTGACCCGGGCCGATCAGGCGCTGTACGAAGCCAAGCGCAAGGGGCGCAATCGCGTCGTGTTCGATCCCGCCAGCGCCTACCGTTAGCCGTCCCGAGTCGGGAGGGTCGGCGTGCATGTTCCTAGCGCCTCGGGCCGTCCTGATCGCCCAGGCGGCATTTATCAGGCCCATGTGAGGGGCTGCTAGACTGGACTGATATGCCGGTCAGCAAAATACATACCGCCCTGCAATCGACCGCGATCCTGATTTTCGGCGCGGTGCTGATGACGTCTGCGCACTACATGTTGAGCCTCGCGAGGCAGGCACGTGAATCGGGTGTACGTGACGAGGTCCTTGAAGCCGCTGCCGTGGTGCGGGCGCGGATCGAGAGCGAGTTGAGTG
>JBFFJL010000437.1:0-3319 GCA_041555955.1 Nevskiaceae bacterium | reverse complement strand
GCCGGGGGGGGCGGCGCGCCCCACCGCGTCTTCATCGAGGGTGCCGTCAGGGAAAAACCGCTGCAGCATCTCGTCGTTGGCGCGGAACTCGTCACCAGCGCTGGCGCGGCGCAGGAACAGCAGGATCTCGGGGGTGTCGCTGCCGGCCTGCGGCACATCCTGGATACCGGCGAGGGTCTGCAGGCCCCAGCCGGCAGCGCCGGGGACTTTGCGCGGCAGGCTGAAGGTCTGATCCACGGTGACGCCGATGCCGGTGTGACACCCCATGCAGTACAACTGCTCTTCGCGCGTCTGCAGGCGCAGCCGCCCTTGTGCGTCCTCGATGTAGCCGAGCAGGCGCCAGGCGTAGTCGTTGGTCTGACCGGTGAACGCGGTGCCCGCGTAGCGCGGGATCGTGCCAATCTGCTGCGCGACTGCATCCTCGCGCACTCGCCGCTGCAGCGCGGCGTTGTCAAGGCGCGCGCGCTTCTCCGCGTAGCGCAGTTCCTTGAACCGGCGCGACAGGAGATCGGGCGCATCCGGGTCGATGTAGCGCACGCCGTGCAGAAATTCGGTGCCGACCGGGTAGTCGTAGCGGCGTAGCGGTTCGTCCGCTGCGGCGCCGACATAATGCGCTGGCAGCCCGCGAATCATTGACGCCATGCCGAGCGTGCCGTCGCCGTCCAGGTCGTGTCCCGCGACGGTTTCGTCCAGTGCTTCGGTTGGCAGCGTCAGTTCGGTGTCCGGCACCGTATCGGCAATCGCCATTGCTGCTTCGAGCAGGGCCAGATTGACGCGGTAGATCATCCGCGAGTCGCGGCCGTCGGCGTCCCGCCGGAAGCGCTCAGGCAAGCGCACCAAGACGTCGTCGGTGGCGCCGTTGGTGGGCCAGAATGCGGCAGGGACCGGTTTGTACCGGAACGCGCGCCAGTCCGAGCCGTCGCGGGCAAAGCCGTCGTCGAAGCCCCGCGTGTAGTCCAGATCGGGAATCCAGGCCGGCGGGTCAGGAACATCGCGCAACGCGGCGCGTAATGCGGCGACATTGTCCTGGCGGATGTACGCGAGAATTTCGTCATCACGGATGGCCGTAATTTCTGCGCGACGGTCGGCGAACAAATTGGTCCAGGGGTTGCGGCGCGCGCGCTCGGTGAAGCGGTAATGCTTCTGCCGGTCGAGATCGTCGGTGAGGTTGCGGCCGTTGGCGCCGGTGTGGCAGATCCAGCACGGATTGTGGCCGCCGTCGGGATCCGTGTAGCACTGCGCTGGAATGCCGGCTTCGACGTTGCCGATCCGGGTTTCTGCTCGGGCCGCCGCCAGTGGATCGTACGTATCGATTGTTGGCGTTGGCGCCATTGCGGCTTCAGGCCCCGGTTGAAACGGCGGCTCCATCCACACCAATGCCGCCGTCGCGATAGCTGCGGCCGGCAGTGCCAGACGCCGGTGACGGCTCACGGACGTGGCGGTAACTCGGGCATCTGGCGCGTGAACACGTCGGCGCCGAAGGTGGTTGCCAAGGCGTCATTGGCAAAGCCCAGATAGGCCAGGCCAAAGAAGTCCTGAACGCTGTGCAGGAAGGAGTAATGGTTGTACTCGACCTGAGACACCGTGCCCGGTTCGATGAACGGCGACAGCAGCACCGCACCGACGCGGCCGCCGCCAAGGCCGGTGATGCCCGGCAGCGGCGTGTTCAGGGTCGGTTCGCCACTGCAGCACGCGCTGGCGTCGGTGGTGAAGTTTTCGGCCTCGTCGAAGGTCACGATCAGCAGACCGTCCTTCTTGAACGCCGGCGATGCCAGAATCTGCGGAACCCAGTTTTCGAGGAATTCGTTGGACGAGACCAAACCGCCGGCCTCGCCGTTCACGCAGGGCGAATCGTGGCCGTCGTGACACAGACTCGGCGTAATGAAAGCAAAATTCGGCGTGGTGGCGATCTGCTCAAGGTCGTCGCGCATGCGGTCGAGATTGACCACGCGCTCATCGCAGTACGCCGGGTCGTCAATCACCGAGTGGAAGTACATGAATGGGTTATGGCGCGTCGCGTAATGGTCGTCTTCTGCCGCCGCCTGGGTGCCGTCGACGCTGTTGATGGCCGGATGAGCGCAGGTTGCCGTCTCGCGCGCCGGATCGTTGCCCATGTCCTCCATGTAGCCCTTCCAGCTCAGATCGCCGCGTTGGCGAAACTGGTCAGGCAAGCTGGTCACCGACGCCGGATAGACGCAGCCTTGGCCAATCGCCTGGGTTGGGTGCAAGACGCCGGGCGCCGCGCCGACGAAGTCCTGGAACAGGATGCAGTCCGCCTGGGTAGCGATGTTGGGCCCTTGGCCGCTGATCATCGCAATGTAGTTGCCGAGGCTGTTGTGTGCCACGCCGTAGTAGTTCTCCAGCATCGCGCCCTGAGCCGGCAGGGTCTGCGCCAGATAGGGGGCCAGCGATTCCGGGCCGAACGAGTCCACAAAATCCTTGTTCTCCAGCACGATCACGAAAACGTGACCAATCTTTGCGGATGAGGCTGTGGGCGCAGTGGATGCGGTGTTGCTGCTGCCGCAGGCCGCCAGCAGTACCGTGCCGATCAGCGCCGCCAGCAGGATTCGGCTTGCCTGGATATTTGAATGCATGGAATTCGACCGTTGGAGGAGGGCGGAGGCAACGGAACAGTATTGTGCGTGGGGGTGACGGCTTGATGAAAGTGCGGAAGTCGTGAAATTGGGGGCGAATACTCCTTGACTCGGCTGGCATCAGTCACGAGAATACGCGGCTCCTTGCGGGCCCCTGGGTCTCAAGAGGTGTCGGCGGAGGGGTACTCAAGCGGCCAACGAGGGCAGACTGTAAATCTGCTGACTTATGTCTACGTAGGTTCGAATCCTACCCCCTCCACCAAGCGGCAAGAGCGGTAGTGAGTTCGGGATTGCACGCTTCGGCGGTGCGAATCCGCCACTCAAGTTGGTAAAAGGTTGGATTCGAGCGGTGCCGGATGGCGCAGTTCGAAGAGCGTGTGAAGCGGGTGTAGCTCAATGGTAGAGCAGAAGCCTTCCAAGCTTACGACGAGGGTTCGATTCCCTTCACCCGCTCCAGAAGCGTTTTGAAGCAAGCAACAAGCGTAACGCCCACCTAGCTCAGTCGGTAGAGCACACCCTTGGTAAGGGTGAGGTCGCTGGTTCGATTCCAGTGGTGGGCACCAAATTCGGTAGCCACGTGATCCTAGAAGATCGGAGCCTGAGATAATGTCCAAGGAAAAATTTGCACGTACGAAGCCGCACGTTAACGTGGGGACGATTGGTCACGTGGACCATGGCAAGACGACGACGACTGCGGCGCTGACGAAGGTATCGTCGGACAAGTT
>JBFFJL010000436.1:0-3337 GCA_041555955.1 Nevskiaceae bacterium | reverse complement strand
GCGTCGCCGGTCTGCAGGCGCTTGCCACGGCGCGCCGTCTGGGCGCGATGACCGAAGGCTACGACGTGCGTCCGGAAACCAAGGAGCAGGCCGAGTCGCTGGGCGCCAAGTTCGTCGACACCGGTGTCGATGCGCGCGGCGAAGGCGGCTATGCGCGTGAGCTGACCGCAGAAGAGAAGGAAAAGATTGCTGCGGTGGTGACCAAGCACATCCAGCAGGCGGATCTGATCATCACCACGGCCGCGATTCCGGGTCGCCCGTCGCCGAAGCTGATCAGCAAGGCGCAGGTCGATGGCATGAAGAACGGTGCCGTGATCGTGGATCTCGCTGCGGAAGGCGGCGGCAACTGCGAATACACCCAGCCGGGCGAGACCATCCAGGTCGGCCAGGTCACCATCGTCGCACCGCTGAACGTGCCGTCGATGCTGGCCGAGCATGCGTCCGAGCTGTATGCCAAGAACCAGTACAACCTGATCGAGCTGATGTTCGACGCCGAGAAGAACTTTGTACTGAACTGGGAAGACGAGGTGCTCGCCAAGGCCTGCCTGACGCACGCCGGCGAGATCAAGAACGAAGCGGCCCAGAAGGCCGTGGAAGCTTAAGGGGATACGTTCCATGGAATACGCAACCACGGTACTGACGGGCTTTGTGGCCCTGTACATCTTCATGCTGGCCGCGTTCACCGGCTTCGAGATCATCGGCCGTGTGCCGTCGATTCTGCATACGCCGCTGATGTCCGGCTCCAACTTTGTGCACGGCATTGTTGTGGTCGGCGCGCTGTGGGCGCTGCTCAACGCTTCGAGCACCTTGCAGCAGGGGATCGGCTTCTTCGGCGTGCTGCTGGGCGCGGGCAACGCGGCCGGCGGTTACGTCGTCACTGAACGCATGCTTGAAATGTTCAAGCCTTCCGACAAGAAGAAGGGCTAAGGGGAACGTCATGAATGCAGCATTGATCATCGACGCGGCTTACTTCGCCGCGGCGTTTCTGTTCATCTACGGTCTGAAGCGGATGTCGTCGCCGGTCACGGCACGCTCCGGCATCGTCGTTGCCGGCTGGGGCATGGTCGTCGCCGTGCTCGCCAGCTTCCTCTACACGCTGGACGTCGAAGAGGCGGCCAAGCCGCATCTGACCACCAACATCATCCTGGCTGCGGTCGCGCTGACGCTCGGCCTGGGCTGGGCCTGGTGGAGCGGCAAGAAGGTCGCGATGACCGCAATGCCGCAGATGGTCGCGCTCTACAACGGCATGGGCGGCGGTGCTGCCGCAGCAATTGCCGCGATCGAGCTGTTCGGCCACAAGACGCACGGCAGCGTCGGCCTGTCGCTGGCGGTGCTCGGCGGCCTGATCGGTTCGGTGTCGCTGTCCGGCTCGCTGATCGCCTGGGCCAAGCTCGACGGCCGTATCAACAAGACCCTGCGTCTGTCCGGCCTGCAGGCCATCAATGGCAGCCTGCTGGTCGTGCTGCTCGGCATTGGCGCTTACACCGTCTATCTGCACGGCGCGGTGAGCATGCCGGTACTGACCGTGTTCTTCGCGCTGGCGCTGATCTACGGCGTGATGATGACGATGCCGATCGGCGGCGCCGACATGCCGGTGGTGATCTCGCTGTACAACGCGTTCACCGGACTGGCCGTGGGCTTCGAAGGCTACGTGCTGAACAACCCGGCGCTGATGATCGCGGGCATGGTGGTGGGCTCGGCCGGTACGCTGCTGACCCTGCTGATGGCCAAGGCCATGAACCGCTCGGTGTCGAACGTGCTGTTCAGCAACTTCGGCGCTGCAGGCGACGAGGCCGAGGGCGAGATCCAGGGCACGATGCGCCCGGTCGATGCCGGCGATGCCGGCATCAACATGCGCTACGCGTCCAAGGTCATCATCGCGCCGGGCTACGGCCTGGCGGTGGCGCAGGCGCAGCACAAGCTGTACGAGTTTGTGAAGCTGCTGCAGGAAGCCGATGTCGACGTGAAGTTCGCGATCCACCCGGTCGCGGGCCGCATGCCGGGGCACATGAATGTGCTGCTGGCCGAAGCCGGCGTGCCGTACGACATCATCTATGACATGGAAGACATCAACGGCGAGTTCAAGGAAGCCGATGTCGCCATCGTCATCGGTGCCAACGACACCGTGAACCCGGCGGCGCGCACCAACAAGTCCTCGCCGATCTACGGCATGCCGATCCTGAATGTCGATCAGGCCAAGCAGGTCTACGTGGTCAAGCGCGGTCAGGGCAAGGGCTACTCCGGCGTCGAGAACGAACTGTTCTTCCGCGAGAACACCAACATGGTCTACGGCGACGCCCAGAAGGTCATGGTGGCGATGATCCAGGCGGTCAAGTCGCTGGACGGCGGCCACTGAGGTTTTCGCGTCTGTTTCAGAAAGGCCCCGGAAACGGGGCCTTTTTTTGTCCGTCTGGCGGCGAAATCCTGAAATCGCGCACTGGGTCACGGTTCGACGGGATTCCCGCCGTGGCGGACGCAAATCGTCGGGGCTTCGGCGGGGTTTGGTCAGGACTCCGCAGACGGGCCTGCCTACTGTTGGGCTGCGCGCAATCGATGCCGCACCCAGACTGAAGGAGAGACCTGTCATGAACACCGATGAATCCGCTGCGCTCTGGTTGCGCGGCCTGGTTACCGCAACACTGCTGAGCCTGTGGGTGGCCGGCACCGCCTCGGCAGGCGACAAGGACCTGGCATCCAGTTCGAAGAAGACGCCCAAACCTGCCGTTTCCGCGCAGGTGCAGCTCCAGGCCGAAGTGAAGCTTCAGGATGCGAAGGCCAGTCCGGATCAGAAAAAGGACGTGGCCAGCGAAGTTCCAGGTGGAGGGCCGCAGCCAGACCTTCCCGGCCTGGCGCGTGACGACAGGCGCGGAGCGAAGTCCGGAGGCTCGGACGCGAAGTCATCTGATCCAGCCCAGGTGTTGAAGGACGTTTCCGGCATTCGTGACGGTTCAGCGAATACGCTGTTGATCAACGAGACCGCGGACAAGGCGTCGCAACGTCCGAAGTTCGACAACGGCTTTGGTGCGGACAAGCAACTCGACGAGAAAGCGGTCACCGACGCGTTGGCCGGGCACTCGGGCAATCCGATGAAAGGCCTGACCGGTGGCGGCACGGTTGGTGGTCCGCTGGGTGAGGCCGCGGCAGGGAGCGATTCACGTGGGCATGGTTTCGGCCGGGACAGCATTTCCCAAGGCGTCACCAATCCGACCGGGTCGTTTCAGGACGGCGAACTGAAAAACAAAGGCAAGGGCAATCTGGCCAAGGATCTTGGCCTGAATGACCGCAAGGTCACGAGCGCGGTGATGGGCGGCACCCGCTTCGAGGAGATCGACGCGAT
>JBFFJL010000435.1:0-3344 GCA_041555955.1 Nevskiaceae bacterium | reverse complement strand
GGCGATGCGTCTGACCATGACCGGTGAGCGTTTCAGCGGCGCCCAGGCGCAGGCCTGGGGCCTGATGAGCGAAGTCAGTGAGTCGCCGTTGCAGCGCGCAGAAGCACTGGCGCGCGAGATCGCCACGCGATCGCCGGACTCGGTGGCCTACACCAAGGCGCTGTTCCAGCGCAGCTGGACCGCCGGGGTGCGTCGCGCCTTTCGCATCGAAAGTGCTCTGCAGCTGCGCTTGATGATGGGGCGCAATCATCGCGAGGCTGTGGCGGCCAATCGGCAGAAGCGCGCACCGAAGTTCAGTGCCCGTACGGTCGGCTGATGCCACCGTCAGCTGCCGGCCTTGAGCGCGGCGGATAACAAGTCCTGCGCCTGATGCCAGCGTTGCAGGTATTCAGGCAGCGCGGGCGATGTGCCGTCGTGGCCGGCCAGTTCAAGCACTTTGCCGGTGGGCACCTTGCCGCGTTTGCTGACGAACAGATAGCGCACCAGAACGGTGGCGCAGACACGACCGCCGCTTTCGTAGCGGTGCTCGCAGAAGAACCACTTGTCGTCCCAGCCCAGCAACGTTGAATTCAGGGTGTAGCGTTCGAACGGCTGCAGCGAGCGGCTGTAGCGTGCATTGGAGTCGCCAGCCATTGGACGCCAGCCGCGCCGCAGAGTGCTGCGCCAGACGTTGCTGCGCAGACCCCAGTCCAGACGGCCGAGGTCGGCGATCGTGAAGTAGCGGCCGTTATTCATGTGGAAATTGAGATCCAGATCGCCCGGCCACACACGTAGCTGCAGGCGACTGTGCTCGAACAGACCGAGTCGACCACGGCGGCGATACGTCAGCCAGATCCACGCGCTACGCCAAAACGCGATCATGTATGCCTCTCCCCTGAGCAAGAGTGACGAGCCTAGGCGTCGGGCAGAGTGCTGACATTGGCTGTCCCGACAGCATGGGCTGACGCGTGTCAAGCTTCGCTTGGAGTGCGGAGATTCCGGAGATACGGCGCTATGCTCGGCCATTGATCCTGACAGGAGGCGCTCGTGACGACGCCGGTTTCCGTTCGCAGCGGTAGTTTCAAGGTCGCCGGCCATAAGCTGGCATATGAGGTTTACGGTGATTCGGGCGTGCCCTGCGTGCTGATGCACGGTGTGTTGTTCGACTCGCTGCTGAATCGGGACCTCGCGACACGCTTCGCTGCGGCCGGCTATCAGGTGGCACTGCTGGATCTGCTGGGCCATGGTCGCAGCGACAAATGCACCGATCCCAAGGAGCATCGGGTCGATTTCTACGCGCAGCAGATGCTGGCGCTGATGGATCATCTGGGCTGGGAGCGGGCGCTGGTGGGCGGTGTCTCGCTGGGCTGCATCACCGCGCTGACGGCAGCGACGCAGGCGCCGGATCGCCTCCTGGGTCTGTATCTGGAGATGCCGGTGATGGAATGGTCGGCGCCGTGGGCCGCGGTGATTCTGGGGCCGATTCTGCTGATGACCCGCTACGGTCGCGTGGCGTACACGCCGTTTGCGCGCTGGTTGTCGCGGCGGCAACGTCCGGCACTGGCGCCGCTGGCGAGTCTGATGAATGCCCTGTCGAACAATCCCAAGACCATCACCGCGATTCTGCATGGCGTGCTGGTGGGTCCGATCGCACCGCCAGTGGCGGCGCGGCGCGCTTTGCAGATGCCGGCGCTGATCATCGGGCATGCGCGCGACAAGTTGCACCACAATCGCGACGCCGCGGCGTTGGCGCAGCAGATGCCCAATGCGCGATTGCTCAATGCCCGCTCGATCGTCGAGTTGCGGTTGCATCCCGAGCGTCTGTGGCCGCGGATCGAGGCATTCCTCGATGAGGTGCGTGATGCGTCCGGGCTGACGGCTGCGGCGACGAAAACTTCCGGATCACGCCGCAAGCACTGAGCGGAGCGCGCGCTGCGGTGACTGTGACTGCGCGGCGAGCCGACGCGACGCTGTGAGCGATGGTGCAGGCGACTCGTGACCGCTGATCGGCTCATTCCTACCGCTGTCGGGAGCGCCCCGACAGGCGGCATTCTCCGCTGCGTCGGCGGACGCCACTTCGAGCCGGTTTTGCCGTCAACTTGAGTAACGGACGAACGATAGGTCCGTTGCACAGACGGCAGCGAGGAGATGGGCGATGGCACAGCACACAAACACCCGGCATTCGCGACAGGTATCGCTCGGCGAGCGGCTTCGGCAGTTGCCGATGCAGTCGGTCTACGCGTTGCTCGGTCTGGTTGGGGTGCTGATGTGGGTGCTGATGCATCTGCCGCTCGGCAGTCGGGTGCGCGAGGCGGCTGTTGCTGCGATGGCCGCCAGCATCGGCCTGTTCACGCTGGGCTGGCGCATGTTGGGTGCGCAGCGCGCCGGCATTTCGCGGAACTGAAGCGCTGCCTGCCGGTTGGCATGGGAGGCAGCGAAATGACCGGGCCGGAACGCAGCGGTCGACGCAGGATCAATCGTCGCGCACGGCGTGCTCCGATCTCAAATCAGGTCTTGAGCTTGTCGACTGCCTGATCCAGAGGCATTGGTCGCGCAAAGTGATAACCCTGTGCGTAGCGGATGCCTTGGGCACCGCAAATCTGAGCCTGTTCCGCCGACTCGATGCCTTCGACTACGGTATACATGCCCAGGTCGGTCGCCAGCAGCGCGAGCGCCCGCACGATCACGGCGGCTCTCGTGTTTTCGGTGATCTCGGTAATGAAGCTGCGGTCGAGCTTGATCGCGTCGACCGGGAGTTGATGCAGGTAGGACAGCGAGCTGTAGCCGGTTCCGAAGTCGTCCACCAGCAACGGGCAGCCCAGCGCGCGACACTGATGCAGCAGGGCCTGTGTTGCGGCCAGATCACCCAGAACCATGGATTCGGTGATTTCCAGGCGCAGGTGTTTGGGTTTGTAGCTGATCCCCTGCAGTACGGTTTCGATAAGCTCGAACAGGTTTGCCTGCACCAGCTGTTTTCCCGACAGGTTTATGCTGACATAGAGGTCATCATATTGTGACAGGTTGGTGTGCCATACTTGCATTTGCTGACACGCCTCGCGCATCACCCACAGGCCGATATCGTTAATCAGGCCGGTCTCCTCGGCCAGGGGAATGAACTCATCCGGGGAAACCATGCTGCCGTCGGCCTGCGGCCAGCGCAGCAGCGCCTCTACCCCGGTGATACGCCCACACTGTGCCGAGATGATAGGCTGGTCGTAAACCTTGAGTTCCCTGTTCTCAAAGGCGCGCAGCAGTTCGCTCTCCATGCTGTGGCGCTTGAATACCTGGGTATGCATCGCCTGATCAAATAACATGGTATGCGCCCCGTCCAGAGTCTTGGCACGGTACATGGCGATATCGGCATC
>JBFFJL010000434.1:0-3344 GCA_041555955.1 Nevskiaceae bacterium | reverse complement strand
GGCTGGTGTCTGGTGCACGCCACGCACATGCGCGACATCGAAGCGGTGTCGCTGGCCACGCGCGGCGCGGTGGTCGGTCTGTGCCCCAGCACCGAAGCCGATCTGGGCGACGGCATCTTCAACGCCGAGGCTTTTGTGATGGCGGGTGGCCGCATCGGCATCGGTAGCGACAGTCAGGTCTGCGTGTCGCCGTGGGCCGAGCTGCGGAGTTTTGAATACGCGCAGCGCTTGCAGCGTCGCCGTCGAAACATCTTCGTGCAGCAGCCCGGCGTCTCGGTCGGCGCCGAACTGGTTCGCTGTGCCCAGGCCGGCGGTGCGCAGGCATTGGGACAGCCGGTGGCGGGGCTGGCGCCGGGGCAGCGCGCCGACTGGGTGGTGCTGAACATGGACGATCCGGCGCTGGCCGAGCACACGCCGCAGACGCTGCTCGATGCGGCGGTGTTCGGGCCGGCGCAGCGGCCGGTGCGTGACGTCATGGTGGGCGGCCATTGGCGCGTGCGCGATGGCCTGCACGCCGGTGCCGAGGCGGCGTTGTCGGCGTACCGCAAGACCCTGCGCCGTCTGCTGGAGTGAGGTGATGCGCGTCGATGCGGTGTTCCGCGACTTCCGGCTGGCGACCCTGGATCCGACGATACAGAGCGACGCTTATGGATGCATGGATGACGCCGCGCTGGCGGTGTGCGACGGGCGCATTGTCTGGCGCGGGGCTGCCGCATCGCTGCCGTCCGACTGGAACGATGTGCCGCAGCATCGCGGTGACGGGCGCTGGCTGACGCCGGGTCTGATCGACTGTCACACGCATCTGGTCTGGGCTGGCGATCGTGCGCGCGAGTTCGAGCAGCGGTTGCAGGGCGCGAGCTATGCGCAGATTGCCGCTGCGGGTGGCGGCATCAAGGCCACGGTGCGGGCGACCCATGCGGCCGACGAGGACGCGCTGTTCGGGCAGAGCGCGCGACGGCTGCAGGCGATGATGGCCGAAGGCGTGACCACGATCGAGATCAAGTCGGGCTACGGGCTCGACCTCGCGACCGAAATCAAACTGCTGCGGGTGGCGCGACGTCTCGGAGAAACTTTTCCGGTGCGGGTGACGACGACCCTGCTCGCGGCGCACGCGCTGCCGCCGGCGTTCGACGGCCGTGCCGATGACTACATCGACTTCGTCTGTGCCGAGATGTTGCCGGCAGTGCGTCAGCAGGGTCTGGCCGATGCGGTCGATGCGTTCTGCGAATCGATTGCGTTCACGTCGGCGCAGTGCCGTCGCGTATTCGAGGCGGCAAGGACGCTGGGCCTGCCGGTGAAACTGCACGCCGATCAGCTCAGCGACGGCGGCGGTGCCGAACTGGCTGCGGCCTGCGGTGCACTGTCGGCGGATCATCTGGAGTACACCAGCAACGCGGGTGTCGATGCGATGGCGGCGGCCGGCACCGTTGCGGTGTTGCTGCCTGCCGCGTTCTACACCCTGCGCGAGACGCAGCAACCGCCGATCGCGCGGCTACGCGCTGCCGGCGTGCCGATGGCACTGGCGACGGATTGCAATCCGGGCACGTCACCCTGTACTTCGCTGCTGCTGACGATGAACCTCGGCTGCACGCTGTTTGGCCTGAGTCCGGCCGAGGCGCTGGCCGGCGTCACGCGCAATGCCGCACAGGCGCTGGGGCTGGGTGAGGACCGCGGCCAGCTTCGGGTCGGTCAGCGCGCTGACTTTGCGATCTGGGACATCGAGCATCCCGCCGAACTGGCGTATCGCATCGGGTTCAATCCCTGCGGCGGTCGCGTGATCGGCGGGCAACGGAAGACTGCACTATGAGCATGGATCTGGAGCATTGGACTGAAGGCAGTACGCCGCTGCTGATCAATGTGCCGCATGCCGGCACCTATATTCCGGCGTCGATTGCCGCGACCATGACTGCCGACGCCTTGCGCGTGCCGGATACCGACTGGTACGTCGATACCCTGTATGACTTTGCGCCTTCGCTCGGCGCGAGCCTGATGGTGGCAACCCACTCGCGCTACGTGGTCGACCTGAATCGCGATCCGCAGGGTGCGGTGCTGTATCCGGGGGCGGACAACAGCGAGCTGGTGCCGTTGACCCGGTTTGATTGCGACCCGATCTACCGCGCGGGGAAGACGCCGGATGCGGACGAGGTGGTGCGGCGTCGGGACACGTACTGGCAGCCTTACCACGCTCGCCTGCGCCAGCGTATCGACCAACTGCGTGCGCGGCATGGTCATGTGGTACTGCTCGACGCGCATTCGATCCGCTCGCAGGTGCCGCGTTTCTTCGACGGCAAACTGCCGGACCTGAATCTGGGCAGCGACGCGGGTCGTAGCTGTGCCGCGCGGCTGGCTGGAATGGCAATGGATGTGCTGTCCGATACCACGGTTTTCAGCGCGATTCGTGACGGACGCTTCAAGGGCGGCTACATCACGCGCCACTACGCCGATCCCGCAGCGGGGGTGCATTGCCTGCAGCTGGAGATTGCCCAAGCGGCCTACATGGACGAAGACCCGCCGTGGGCGTGGTCTGCGCGGCGTGCGTCGAGCCTGCAGCTGTTGCTGATCCGCCTGATCGAGGCCTTGGCGCAGTGGCGCCCGTGAACCCGTCCCGCAAATGAAAAGGGCCGCCCGATGGGCGGCCCTCGGTCACTTCTGGAGCGTGGTGATCAGCCAACCCCGCACAGGATCGACAGGATCGGCACGTTCATCAGCAGGCATTCACCCGAGCCGCCGCCCGAACCGCCGCCGACCGCGCCGCCGAGCAGGCCGTCGAGCACACCGGTGATCAGATTGGTCACGGCGGCCAGCGGGGTGCCGGCCAGCGGGCCGCTGGTGTCCGGGTTCGCGCCGATGCCCCCGATGGCGTCGAAGATCGGTCCCAGGATCGCCGGCAGTACCTGGTTCTCGATCGGATCGAGCACCGGCGCCAGCGCGCCGTCGAGCACCTGGGCGAACACCGGGTCCAGTGCCGAGGACACGGTCGCACCGACCAGCGCCGACAGCTGGGCGATGTTGGAAAGCAGCGGCGTACTGATCGCACCCGGCTGACCGGCCTGTTCTTCCAGCGTTTCCAGCGGCACGACCTGGGTCAGCAGATTGCCGAGGGTATTGTTCAGCAGGTTCTGCAGCGCGAGGTTGGTCGCGGCGCTGTCATAGCCGAGGACCGCATTCAGCAGGGCGCTGGTGTCGTCGAGCGCACCCGAGACCGTGGTCAGTGCGCCACCGACGATCGGGGCGTCATAGGCGGTACTGGGGATCTGCGCCAGTGCCAGCTGCAGTGCGACATTGAGCTGATTGACCAGCGAGGCGATTGTGCTCAGCTGCAGATCCTGATCCACCGGACCGCT
>JBFFJL010000433.1:0-3350 GCA_041555955.1 Nevskiaceae bacterium | reverse complement strand
GCTTCATCGGCCGCGGCAACGACTTCGGCGTCACGCATCGAGCCGCCGGGCTGAATCACCGCGGTGATGCCGGCATTGGCCGCCGCGTCGATGCCGTCGCGGAACGGGAAGAACGCGTCGGAGGCCATCACCGAGCCCGGCACTTCAAGCTTCTCGTCGGCGGCCTTGATGCCGGCAATCCTGGCCGAGTACACGCGGCTCATCTGTCCGGCGCCGACGCCGATGGTCATTTCATTGCGCGCGTAGACGATCGCATTGGACTTGACGAACTTGGCGACGCGCCAGGCAAAGATCAGATCACGCAGCTCGGCTTCGGTCGGTGCGCGCTGGCTGACGACCTTGAGTGCGCTGGCCTGCACCACGGCAGCGTCGACGTCCTGCACCAGCAGGCCGCCGGCGACGCGCTTGTAGTCAAGGCTGCGCGCGCGCTGTGCCGGCCACTGCCCGCATTCGAGCAGGCGCACATTCTGCTTGGCGGCTACTGCGCTGCGTGCGGCGGCGCTGATGCTCGGCGCGATGATGACTTCGACGAACTGACGTTCAACGATGCGCTTGGCGGTTTCGCCGTCGAGTTCGCGATTGAACGCGATGATGCCGCCGAAGGCCGAGGTCGGATCGGTGATGAACGCCTGCTCATAGGCTTCGCCGATCGAGGCGCGGACCGCGACACCGCAAGGATTGGCGTGCTTGACGATGACGCAGGCCGGTGCGTCGAACGACTTCACGCATTCCAGCGCGGCGTCGGCGTCGGCGATGTTGTTGTACGACAGTTCCTTGCCCTGCAACTGGCGTGCTGCAGAGATGGTGCCGGCTTCGGCATTGCGCTCGCTGTAGAACGCGGCGCTCTGGTGCGGATTCTCGCCGTAGCGCAGGTCCTGCTGCTTGTCGAACTGCAGGCCGAACACGCCGGGGAAGGCGCTGCGGCTACCGTCTTCGAGCAGGCTCGACAGGTAGGCCGACACCGCGGCGTCGTAGCGCGAGGTCAGTGCATAGGTCTTCAATGCCAGGCGTTCGCGCGTGGCCTGCTCGACGCCGCCGGCATCGATTTCGGCCAGCACCTGCGGATAGTCCGCCGGGTCGGTCAGCACGCTGACCCACGCGTGGTTCTTGGCGGCTGCGCGCAGCATCGCCGGACCGCCGATATCGATGTTCTCGATCGCGTCTTCGCGCGTGCAGTCGGGCTTCGCCACGGTGGCTTCGAACGGGTACAGGTTGACCACCAGCAGATCGATTGGCGCGATGCCGTGCTCGGCCATCACGCTTTCGTCGATATCGCGTCGTCCGAGCAGGCCGCCGTGAATCTTCGGGTGCAGTGTCTTGACGCGGCCGTCCATGATCTCGGGGAAGCCGGTGTGGCTGCTGACCTCGGTGACCTGGAGGCCGCTGTCGCGCAGCAGCTTGTAGGTGCCGCCGGTGGAGAGCAGCGCGACGCCGCGCTGTGTCAGTTCTTGCGCAAACTCGACGATGCCGGCCTTGTCGGAAACAGAAAGGAGTGCGCGTCGGACCGGTGTTTTCATGGGCCGCAGTGTCCGTAGTCAGTCAGGAAACGAGGAGAAAAGCCGGTGCGACACCGTCGCGGTCCGGCAGCGATCACGCTTCAGAGCTTCAGCGCGTCGGGATCAATCTTGTGCTGTTTGAGTTTCTTGCGCAGCGTGGCGCGGTTCAGTCCCAGCATCTCCGCGGCGCGCGACTGATTGCCAAAGCAATAGCGCAGCGTTGCCAGCAGTAGCGGAGGCTCGACCTGATCCAGGAACAGGTCGTAGAGATTCTTCGGTGCGTGCCCGTTCAGCGTGCGGAAGAAATCATCCAGCGAATCCTGAACCGAATGGCCCAAGGGTTTGATGTCTGAAGATCGAAGGGAGGACATGGGTTTCGTTCTCAAACACGCGCAAACGCTGCGGCGGCTCGGCGAAAAGGGCGGCAATCATACCCCCAAGCCGGTGCCGGAAAAAGCGGGGATTTTCCTGAACCGCGTTGGCACCCGTGATGTAACACTCAATCGGTGTCCGCTGCGAGCATGGTTTCGATCAGATTCGCCCATGCGGGGTCCGGTTGCCAGATCGCATTCAACTCCTGCCGTGCCGTCTCCACACTGTCGCCTAAGTTCAGGACGCGATGGAGAAAGACGAACGCCGACGCGCGCAGATTCAACGCGCAATGCACCAGCACTTTCTGCCCGGACAGGGATTGCATCAGGTCCAGAAACTGCTGTGCGTGCTGCGGTGCCGGCGCGTCGAACGGCACCGGAATCGCGTAGTAGTCCAGGCCGGCCTGCGCGCACAACTGCGCTTCGTCGTCGAGATAATTCGGCGACGTCGGCATCGCCAGATTGATCACCGCCTGATACCCGGCCTGCGCCAGCACGGGGAAGTGCAGGGGCTGCGGTTGTCCGGCCGACGCCAGCAGTGGGCTGTAGTGGTGCAGCGCAATCAGCGCCGGCATGCGGCATTGCGCGCTGATCCGGGTCCAGCCTTCACGCGAGACATCGTCGTCGCAGTCGAACCAGGGGTCGTAGGCGTCGCGGATTTCCTGCGCATGCCGATCGAGCAGTCCGGCCAGTGCCAGACGCCCGCCGGCTGCGATGCTGCTGGCCAGCAGCGGCGCCAGCTGCAGCAGCGGACCGGCAAGGATGTTGGCGACGACGATGTCGGCGGCGAACGGCACGAAGTCAGCCGGCAGCAGCGTAGTGACGCGATCGGCGACGCCGTTGTCGGCAGCATTGCTGCGCGTTGCGGTCAGCGCCTGCGGGTCGATGTCGACGCAGACTGCGCGCTCAGCGCCGAGCAGCAAGGAGGCGATCGCCAGCACACCGGAACCACAGCCGTAGTCGAGCACGGTCTTGCCGCTGAGGTCCTGCGTCGCCAGCCAGTCCAGACACAGCGCCGTGGTCGGGTGGGTGCCGGTGCCGAAGGCCAGGCCGGGGTCGAGTCGCAGCAGTACCGCGTCCGGTTGGGTGACTTCTCCGACCTTCTCGTGCGGCACCACCCACAGGCGCTCGCCGAACTTCAGCGGTGGGCAGTCCTTGAGCCAGATGCGGATCCAGTCCTGATCCTCGATCAGCTCATCGGCGAACGTGGCGCCTGCGCCATCCGGCAGCAACTCGCGCAGTCCGGCGATGACCGGGCTCAGGTCGGTGTCGTCGCTGAACAGGCCGATGGTGACGGTGTTGGACCACAGCCGCGTTTCCCCCGGCGCCGGTTCCAGTACGGGATTGTCTTCGGCGTCGATGAAGCTGACCGCTTGCGCGCCGTGTGCCAGCAGCAGTTCGTCGGCAAATTCCGGGTGCGCGGTGTGAATCCGCAGTTGTAGCCAGGCCATCGTCAGGACTCGCGGCGGGTGGGTGGTGGTGG
>JBFFJL010000432.1:0-3376 GCA_041555955.1 Nevskiaceae bacterium | reverse complement strand
CGTGTCCCTGTTTCTGATGGACTACCCGAAGCGCCAGCGCCTGAAAATCTGGGCGCGCGCAACAGTCGTCGACTTTGCCGACAATCCCGACCTGCTGGCGTCGCTGGAAAATCCCGACTACAAAGCGCGCATCGAGCGCGCCTTTGTGCTCGACGTGGAAGCAGTGGACTGGAACTGCCCGCAGCACATCACGCCGCGCTTTTCCGCATCCGAAGTGCAAGCCTTGATCGCGCCGCTGCAGGCTGAAATTGATCAGCTGAAAGCGCAACTGGCGGCACAGCAAGCCCATTCATCAGGAGCATGACGTGATTCAACTCTTCGAGTTTGCCCCATCGGGCAACTGCCACAAGGTCCGACTGCTGCTGAGCTTGCTGGGGCAGACGTACCAGTCGGTTGTCGTGAGTGGCGTTGACGGCGAGCACAAGTCCGCCGCCTTCCGGAAGCTCAATCCGCTAGGGCAGGTGCCGACGCTGCGCGACGACGAGGTCGTGGTCCGTGACAGTCAGGCGATTCTGTTCTATCTGGCACGTCGTTACGGCAATGGTCACTGGTTGCCGTCCGATCCCGTGCTCGAAGCTGAAGTAGTGGCGTGGCTCTCAACGGCCGCCAATGAGGTCGCGCGCGGCCCGGCTGATCTGCGCATGCACTTCAAGTGGGGCCGTGCGATCGATGTTGAGAAGGCGACCGGCATCTGCCAGAACCTGCTGTCGGTGCTGGAAGAGCGCCTGAGTGGTCACGACTGGCTGGTTGGCGTGCGTCCAAGCATCGCGGATATCGCTGTTTTTCCGTATGTCGCCCTGGCGCCGGAATCTCGGATGGATCTGGGTCCGTATCGCGCGGTCAGCGATTGGTTGCGCCGCATTCAGGCACTCCCTGGCTACGTCGGCATGCCAGGCATGATCCAGATCTGATCCCGGCACTTCCCCCAATCGAGCATCCGCATGAACACTCCGGAATCCCGTCCGCCCCTGCCGCCGTTTACGCGCGACTCGGCAATCCTGAAAGTGCGTCTGGCTGAAGATGCCTGGAACAGCTGTGACCCCGCGCGCGTTGCGCTGGCATATACACCCGACAGCCGCTGGCGCAATCGCAGTGAGTTCCTGCAGGGGCGCGCGCAGATCATCGAGTTTCTTCAGCGCAAGTGGCAGCGGGAGCTGGACTACCGGCTGATCAAGGAGCTCTGGGCGTTCAGTTCAGACCGCATCGCCGTGCGCTTTGCATACGAATGGCGCGACGCAGGCGGTGCGTGGTTTCGCGCGTACGGAAATGAAAACTGGCGTTTTGATCAGAACGGCCTGATGGCTGAGCGACACGCCAGCATCAATGATGTTGCGATCACCGACTCGCAGCGCCTTTTTCACTGGCTACAGGGGCGTAGACCAGACGATCACCCGGGCCTCGCCGAGCTGGGATTGTGAATGCCATTCACGCGATTGCGCTGACCCTTCAGCCGCGCGTCGTGCGTTCGACCAGCTCGTTGAACAGTTTCACGCCGCGCACCCGGGTGATTGCGCCATCGCGCACCAGCTGGCGCATGCCCCAGAACGCCATCACGTTCATCCAGGCATAGGCCTTGGCGTCGGCTGCGTTGAGGCCGAGTTCCTTGCGGATCAACGGGGTCCAGATGGAGATGATCAGTTCGCGCAGGCCCTGGCGGATCTGTTCGAGTTCCGGCGCGGCCGAGGCGGTGCCGGCGATCAGTTGCCACAGTGCGTCGCCACGCCCGGGCGACAGGTCCAGGGTCACGGCCTCCGCCGCGCGGGCGGCTTCGGCGAGATTGTGGGGATTGGCGGCGACCGATGCGGCCGTGCCCTGCATGGTGTCGTTGAAGATGTACCACGCCGTGTCCGCAAGCAGCTTTTCGAGGCTGGGAAAGTGCTGGTAGATCAGCTGGCGGCTGGTGCCGCCCTGTTCGGCCAGCGCGCTCATGGTCAGCGCGTTCCAGCCGCTGCGTTCGACGATGCCTGCGGCGACTTCGAGCAGGGCCTGTCGACGCACTTCGCGGCTGAGATAGGCGCGCTTGGGTGCGACGGTCTTCGTGCTGCGCTTGCCACGGGGCGAGGGTGTCGTCTTCGGCATCTCGTTCGAAATTGACAGGTCGACAATATTCAACCGAATTATGCGTGATCCGGGGGCAATTGTGTCGATCGCCGCCCGCAGTCGGGTCAGCTCTTGCCCACCTTGCTCCTGGGCTTCGCCACCGGCGCCTGCGGCAGATAGGCGCCCAGCGCTTCAAACAGTACGGCGCAGTTGTGGACGACCGTTTCCAGCGGCTCCTTATAGCCGCCGTAGGCCCAGTACATCACGGTGTTCATCGCCGCGCCGACCAGACCATGGGCAACCAGACGGGGATCGAGCCCGGCACGACGATCTTGCGGATACATCGTTTCGACCAGGGTCTGCACGAGCTGGGCAAATCCACCCGTGGCCCGCCGTGAGAGTCGATCGACTTCATCGCTGACGGTGAAGACGTCGACAAACAGAATGCGCATGTAGCGTGGGTCATCGCGCATCGCGCCAAACAGCGTGGTAAGCCCGGCACGCGCCATGGTGCCGACGTCACGCGGCGCCGGCAGCAGCGCGGCAACCAGGGCATCGCGCAGATGGCTGACCAGATGCTCGTAAACCGCCGCAAACAGTGCTTCGCGGTTTTCGAAGGATTCATAGAAGTAGCGCTCGGTGAGCTTGGCGTGGGTGCAGATCGCACGCACGGTGGCGGCGTGAAAGCCGACCGTTCCAAAGATTTCGAGACCGGCATCGATCAGCATGCTGCGGCGCTGCGCCTGGCGCTCTTCGGCGGCAATTCCGCGAAAACGGGAGATCTTGCGGCGCGTGGTTTTGGTGGCCATCCGGTGATATTGACATGCGTCATTGTCAAACGTAAAGTGACAACATCGGTTGTCATTCGTGACAATCATTGAACACTAAGGAGACGTCATGGCATTTGACGCACGCGCAAAACAGGAGTCGGATCTTCCGATCATCATCGTCGGTACCGGCTTTTCCGGGCTCGGGATGGCGATTGCGCTGAAAAAAGCGGGCATCCAGTCGTTCACGATTCTGGAGCGCGCGGCGTCGGTCGGCGGCACCTGGCGCGACAATCATTACCCGGGTTGCGCCTGCGATGTGCAGTCGCACCTGTACTCGTTTTCGTTCGAGCAGAACCCGTCGTGGTCGCGGATGTTCGCGCGCCAGCCGGAGATCAAGGCCTATCTGGAAAACTGCGCGGACAAGTACGGCCTGTTGTCGCACATCCAGTTCAATGCCGAGGTCACCAAGGTGCGTTACAACGAGGCCGCGCAGCGCTGGACCGTAGCCACGCGTGATGGCCACAGCTTCGAAGCAGCCATCGTGGTTTCCGGCATGGGCGGCCTGT
>JBFFJL010000431.1:0-3381 GCA_041555955.1 Nevskiaceae bacterium | reverse complement strand
CGCCAGTGCCAGCATGCGACCCAGCTGGCCTGCTCCAAGAATCCCGATCTTCATTTGAGGGAGAGTGGCTCGTCCTGCAGAACCTTTTCGGTCTGCTTGCGGCGGAAGGTCGCCAGGCGACGGCCCATTGCGGCATCACCGAGCGCGACGATCGCTGTCGCCATCAGTGCCGCATTGATCGCACCGGCTTTGCCGATGGCAACCGTTCCCACGGGAATGCCCGCGGGCATCTGCACGATCGACAGTAGCGAGTCGAGGCCGTTCAGGGCTTTTGACTGCACTGGCACGCCCAGTACCGGAACGGCGGTCTTGGCCGCGCACATGCCCGGGAGATGGGCCGCACCCCCGGCGCCGGCAATGATGACCTTGAGACCGCGCTTCTGCGCGGTTTCGGCATATTCAAACAGCAGGTCGGGTGTGCGATGCGCGGAAACGACGCGCGCCTCATACGGCACGCCGAGATCGTCCAGCGTCTGCACGGCATGACTCATGGTGTCCCAGTCGGAGCGGGAACCCATGATGACGCCAACCAAGGGGATGACTTTCTTGACCACGGCTTTGGCCTCATTAGGCCGGGGGAAAGCGGCGGATTATCTCACCGCCGCATGGCAAGTGCATGCACAGGCACGGTTTTTTCGTGTTTGAGCAGGTCGAGCGGAGCATCAACTGTGATGATTAATACATAAAAATAACAAAAATAAAAGAAATATCTCAAACGCGCCCGGGTTTCCGGTTCGGCGCAAGAGCTCAGGGCAGCAGATCAAATTCCACATCGACTGCGGCAGGGACACGGATTTCGCCGGTGGAGACGCCCATTTCCTGGTTACCGCTGTCGAACGCCGCCTCGACGCGCATCGCTGCGGCTTTGTACATCACCGGTGACGGCATCTGCTGCGCGGCGCGCACCGAACGGGCCGGCCCCAGCTTGGCCCCGAGCGTGGACGCCAGTACCTTGGCCTTCGCTTCTGCATCCTTCGCCGCCTTGGCCAGCGCTTCGCGTTGCAGCTCGTCGGCGCGGCTCGATTCGAGTATCGGCGCGCGTACCTGGTTGACGCCGGCCGCCGTCGCCGACAGCACGTAGTCGCCCAGCTTGTCGAGATCGGTGATCAGGATCTGGATGTCGCGGTGCACGCGATAACCGACCAGTTTCTGCTGACGCAGCTTCTCGTCCCAGACATATTCTGGCTGGATCGAGATCCCGGTAGTACTGATCTGTTCCGGCTTGGCGCCCAGCTGCTTGGCCTCGACCAGATAGTCGCGCACCACACGGTTGACCACGGTTTCAGCCTTCTTCACTTCCAGATCCAAGGCATCCACCGCGAGATTCAGCCGTGCGCGGTCGGGCATGACGCTGACTTCGCCGCTGCCGCTGACCGCGACGGTGCGCAGAGCGGCTTGATCTTCAGCGGCATACAGCGGGGTCTGCAGCAGCAGCAGGGTGGACAGCGCGGCACTCAGGGCAATGGTCTTCATACAGGACGGGATCCGACAATCTGGACGGGGTCCCCATGATGCAGGGTTTCGGCGCCGCGCACGACCACCCGGTCATGTTCCGCCAGAGCGCCGGTGACGGCGATCCAGGCGCCGTCGGCGACACCCGTGGTGACGGGCACGCGCTCCGCAGTCTGATCGGCATTGATGCGGTAAACCGCTGAGCCGTCTGCGCGGATCACCACAGCGTCGCGCGGGACCGCCAGCGCCTGCTGTGGCGTGTCCAGCGGTAGCACCACCTTGACGTCGTGACCTACGGTCAGCGCCGGCGTCGTACGCGGCGCTTCGATCAGCGCTTCGAACGATTGTGAGCGTGCATCGCCGACCGGCACGATCGCGCGTACCCGCGCGGGTACGTAAGCATCGCCGACACTGATCTGGACGATGCCCCCCGGCCGGATTGCGCGCACATGGCGCAACGGCAGGAACAGGCGAATCTCCAGTTCCTCGGTGTTGTACAAGCGCACGACCGCGGTGCCGCGGGTCAATTCTTCGCCCGCGTTGTGCAGGCGCTCGGCAATGACCCCCGCGAACGGTGCGCGGATCTCGGCCTTGGACAGACGCTCATCGGTCTGGCTCAAGGTCGCGCGAAAGATCTGCACATCGGCTGCGGCAAGATCCCGCGTGTTCTGCGCCTGATCCAGCTGGAACCGACTGACCGCATTGCCCGAAGCCTGCAAGCGCTCGAGTTCACGTTGCGCCTGTTTCAGCGCGACCTGGCTGCGGGTCAGCCGCGCGGCCTGTTCGCTGCGCTGCAGCCGCAGCGCGTCGGTCTGCATGCGCGCGACAACTTCGCCGGCGACCACCCAGGTACCGGACTCGGCGATCCACTGCAGCTGTCCTTCGACCGCGGTGGCAATGTCGGCGCCGGCGCGCGATTGCACGATGCCGGTCGCGGTCACTGTGGGTGACAGCTCCCGCAGTTGTGCCGCGGTGACTTCCACTGCAGCGGCAGGCGGGGCCTGAGTCTGAGCGTGGCCAGGCGTGCAACTCAATACAGCCAGTCCCGCAGTCCAGAACAGTCGTAGAAGTTTCATGGTCCGGTGTCTCGTGACGGCTCTTTGGTGAAGGGTCCGCGGCATCATGGCGCGTCCGGCGTTGCCGGTTGCACACGGTGCATTGCGGGTTGCTCAGTCGTCGCGCCCAGGCGCAGCAGGGCCGGCATCAGGAACCAGGTGAATGCAGTTCCCAGCACCATACCGCCCGCGACCACCGAGGCCAATCCGCGATAGATCTCGGCGCCGAGCCCGGGCATGACGATCAGCGGCAGCATGCCGAGCACCGCAGTCAGCGTCGACAGCACGATCGGACGCGCCCGCGTTTCCAGCGCCTGACGCACGGCTTCGTCACGCGGCACGCCTTCACGCTCGCGCGCTCGGGTCTGGTCCACCAGCAGAATCGCGGCGTTGACCACCAAGCCGAGCAGGATGATGAAGCCGATCATCGTCAGCAGATCCAGCGCCTGAAAACCGAACAGACCAATCACCCGCAGCGCGATGATGCCTCCGGCGATCGAGACCGGCAGGATCAGCATCACCAGAAAGCTGTCCCAGATCGAGCGGAACAGTGCGGCCATCAGTGCGAACAGAATCACCAGCGCGAGCACGAAGTTCTGCGCCATTGACCCCAGTGCCTCGTGCAATTTGTTCGCCGAGCCCGCATAGGTCATCTGCGCCGTGGCGGGCATCACCTCGCGGATTTTCGGCTCGACCAGGGTCTCGACCCGCTCGATCGCCTCATCCAGCGACATGTCCGCCGGCGGCTCGAAGTTGACCTGGACCGTACGCCGGCCATTGATCCGGGCCAGCTGCGACGGGCCGACCGTGAGATCGATCCGGGTCAGATCGCCGATGGTCTGGATTCCGGCGCCCGGTGTCATCAACGGCAGCT
>JBFFJL010000430.1:0-3382 GCA_041555955.1 Nevskiaceae bacterium | reverse complement strand
GTCGCGCCGCAGCGTGCGCGCCTTTCTGGATACGCCGGTTTCACCCGCGCTGCTGCGCGAGGCCATCAAGTTGGCGGCGCGGGCCCCGTCGGGCGGCAACCTTCAGCCGTGGCAGATCTTCGCCGTAGCCGGCGCGCCGCTACAGACGCTGAAAGACCGCGTTGCCGAGCGTCTGCAGCGCGCCGATCCGAGTGAACGCCCGGAATACGCGATCTACCCGCCGAACCTGTGGGAGCCGCATCGCACGCAGCGTTTCACGCTGGGTGAGGCAATGTACGCCACGCTCGGCGTCGGCCGCGAAGACAAGGCCGGACGCCTGCAGCAGTTTGCGCGCAATTTCGCGTTCTTCGGCGCACCCGCTGCGGTGTTCTGCTACATCGACCGCCGCATGGGCCCGCCGCAGTGGTCCGACCTGGGCATGTACCTGCAGACCTTGATGCTGTTGTTGCGCGAGCGCGGCCTCGACAGCTGCGCGCAGGAATGCTGGTCGGTCTATCCCCAAACCGTCGCCTCGGTGCTGCAGCCGCCGGAAGCGTCGATGCTGTTCTGCGGCATGTCGATCGGTTATGCCGATCCGGAAGCACCGATCAACACGCTGCACTCGGAACGCCTGCCGCTGGAGCAGTTCGCCCGCTTTGCCGGATTCGACGACTAGGAACCGACCCCGACGTTAGACGCCAGGAGTGAAGAGCACGCGTCTGCGCAGACGCCAGCCCAGCAGCAACATCAACACGCACAGCAGCTGCCCATCGAGCGCGCCGGCCCCCTCCGTGCCTCCGCCGTCGGACTCGTTGCCAGCACCCTCGTCCGTGTTGCTGTCGCTGCTGCGCGTCCAGAACGTGTAATCGCCCGAGACCATCGTCTGACTGCCCTGCTCGGCACGAATGCGGAACCAATACGGCGATTGCGCCTGCAGGTCCGGGATCGTGAAACGGACCGGCCCGTCTTCGGCGATGTCTGCATCGTAGCTGTAGCGGGTCGGATAGTCCGGCAGCTGCTGCGTCAGCTCGATCTGGTAGCTGCCCCCCGCTTTGGCCTGCCAGACGATCTCGGCGCTGTTCTTCTGTGTTGCGGTCACATCGACGCCGTCGATCTGCAGCCACTGCGGCGCCGCGGCCGAACCGAACAACACCGTCGAGCGGGTGTTGTCGACGAACTCGCGGATGTCAGCACTCGGGAATGGATACGGGTCGACGATCAACGGATACGCGCCGCTATCCAGCGCATCGGCCAGGCGCTCCAGCTCACCCAGATGCCAGACCACCCACGACGATGAATCGATCGACAGATTGCGGCTGCCGAACACCGCCCCGGCCATGTTGAACCAGACGTCGGTCGCCACCCGCTGTTTCTGCAGCAGGGTCTCCAACTGGGTGTAGGCGGCCGTATCGAGCTGCTCCCGCAGCGATGGCAGCGCGTCGAGATTGCGCTGAGACAATTCCACCGCCTCATGCTTCTCCTGCAGCAGTTCCAGCACCGTCTGGCGCGCCGGCGCCATCAGACTCAGCGTGATCGCGGTGTACTTGGCGTCCCATTGCGCGATGGTCTTGTCGACCTGCAGGCTCAGTGCATCGGCACTGCTGGACGGCAGATCGCTACCCTTCTTGAACGCCCATTCGCCCTTGGCGTAGTACATCTTGCGACCGATCCAGTAGGTGCGGCGCAGGATATCGAACAGCTGCCGATGCGCTACGGCGTTCTTCGCCAGACCATAGCGCGCCGTGATGAAGCCGCTGAGCAGATCCTGCCAGTCAGCGTCCGGATCCTTCACCAGCTGCGCCTGCGCCCAGACGTTGGCCTCGTTCAGCGTGTTCATCGCCGAGTACTCATAGCGATCGACCCGGCAGGTGGACCCGATGAACAGACTCTGCGCGCCATGCGATTTCTCGCGTGTCTCGCGATAGCGCTGGGCAAAGTACTCGACCGCGACGAACGGAATCGCGCCTCTCCCCCAGTATTCGCCGGCGCAATCCAGCTCGAGGAACTGCGGATGCGCACCAACATCGCCGACCAGCGGATTGAGCGGGTAGTAGGGCTCAAAGTCGTTCGGCTCGGACTTGGACATGGCGACAACCGGGCGCTCGGTTTCCGCCAGTGCCGCCCGCATGAACGGGATTTCAAATCCCTTGTGAAAGAACGTACGCACGTAAACCTGCTTGCCGAACTCGTCCATCACCACACGCGAGACGGCTTCGATGATCGCCTTGTAGCGTTCCTTGGGCGCCAGATAGCCCCCGCAGGTCGGCACCGTGGTGTAAGGCTCGGTCGGCGCACTGCCGAAACTGATCATGACCCCGTCGATCTCGGGCATCTTGGTCAAGGCATCCCGATAAGCCTGCATGCGTGCCTGCATGTGTGCGCTATCCAGGTCGTAGCAGACCAGGATCTGGGCGTCCTCGCTGAGCTCCTGCGCCCACACGATCACCTCGCCGCCCTGAGCATGAATTCGGTCCGCAAGCGTCTTCACGCGATCGACCACATCCGCATCTTCGAACTGATCGATGCGTGTGACGATGTTGTGCGACAGCTGCACCTGCGTCACGCCGTAGTCCTGCATCCGGTCCAGCACGGACAGGTTGTAGGCCATGTCGTTGTGCGTCAGCGTCCAGCCGTGAAAAGTCAGCGATGCCGCCGCCTGTCCCGGTCCGGCCGACAGGCCCATCAATCCGGCCACAAGTACCACGATGGCAAACCGCGCACGCTGGGTCACGATAAGTCCTTCTGTTCGATTCGGAAGACGACGGTCCCACGGGCACCCTGATGCAGGTGTGAGGGACAGGATCGATGGGGCATGCCTCAGGCCCGGACGTGGCCTGACCAGACAACAGTCGTGGGATTCTCCGGGCCGGGCCTTCACGGCCTGGACGGCCGCCGCATCAGCGCGGCCTGCCGTCACCGATGCGACATGCGACCTCGCGGCTCATTGTGTGCACCACGTGTGACACCCGTGAGAAGCCCGCGCCATCGCGCCCTGTTATGGGCGGCAAGACGCAAACCAACAAGGCCCGGCAACCCCTCGATCAGAAGCTCAGCCCCAAGGCCAGGCCGGCCGACTGTCCGTGCAATGTTATGTCGGCCTCGCCACCCCCGAGGCTGCTCGGCGGCAGCGGATCGCGCAGCGTGTTTGGCGGGATCGAACCGTTGCCGCGCAAGGTTCGCGTCGGACCGGTGCAGTAATAGCCGTTCAGCTGAAGGTCCCCGCGCAGGCGGTAGCTGAAGCCTGCGGCGTAATGCTCCTCAACCGTGACGGGCGCCAGAATGTTGAACAAGGTCTGGTCGGCCGGGATCGGCTGACGCCCGCGGCTGTAGCCCGCAGACAGGCGCTGTGCGGGGTTGATCTGCCAGGCCAGGCCAATTTTCTGCACGGTCATCGCGCGCCAGC
>JBFFJL010000429.1:0-3399 GCA_041555955.1 Nevskiaceae bacterium | reverse complement strand
GGCGAACTGTTCCCTACGGAGGAAAAGATTGGAATCCGGGAGCCAATGCGTGAATCAAAAAGTTGGGTGTGTGGCGGGGGAATTCATCAAGAAGCGCGATCATCGGGCAGTTCCTGAATTGGAAAGGTCGTTCGCGGCCGAAGTGCCAACGGGTGCTTGGAGGCTTCGGCTGCCCACACAGCCTGCCGGCGTGTAGGCGGCAAGACACCAGACGAGAAAACTTTGCTACGCGCCAGGAGCAGAAGCAGGCGAAACTCAGGCTGGGGCATGTTGATTGTCCCCATGCCTATCCTGTGCAGGCTCATGTTCTGAGCCTTCAACGCGCCACACTTGCGCCCAAGTCCATGAGACACATATGCCTGAAGGGGAGGATTCGTGTCCGCATTCATGTTGGTTTGTCTGGTGCTTTTTGCCATCAAGATGCTTTTAAAGCTCGTTCGGTAATGCGTTTGTTCGTACAGAACTGGCGGAGATCGTTGGCATGAACTGTGCGCCTTGTCGCTTGGAAGCCAATTTCACCAAGGCATCCCTGATCGTGTCCGAGACCCGCATCGTGGCCGGGCTACTGCTGGATGGCGTTGACGACAACGCGTGGAAGCAGAAGATCGAGCAGGAAAACGTCCTGCAGGCCCGCACGGTGAACACCGCTAAGAGCTACGCAGCGATCGCGCGAAGTCGCCTGGAATGTTGTGACGCCGCGCTCTGGGAGATCGTGCGCGACGCCGGCAATGCGGAGGCCACTCAAGCGGTCATGGTGGCAACTTTGAAGTTTTCACCCTTACTCGCACTGTTCATGCGGACTGCGCTTTCCGATGAGTACCGCCGCATGAGTCCGATTCTGGAAGACCATGTGTGGATATCCTTCTTCAGCGATCAGGCGCTCAATCAGGGTAACTTGGCGGCCGTCTCTGCTGGCACTCAGTCAAAGCTCCGCCAGAACGCCTATCGCATTCTCACGGAAGCAGGGTATCTGGGCCGCCAACGCAGCCATCCGCTACAGCATGTCCGGATTTCCATGGAAATCCGGAATTACTTGGTTGGCCATAACGAATCAAAAATACTCGCCGCGATGGAGTGTGCACAGTGAGCCCGTTGGACGAACGCCTGAACGAAATTCTGCCGACCCTGACATCGGAACGGTTTCGCACCAACAAGGGCCTGGGCAACGAGGTGCCGTTCTACGCCTTCGACTATCCGCCGGAAGATGAACTGCGCGTGCACGAACACATCGGCTTCGTCGTCGATCAGCTCCGCAAGACCAAGCCTGCGACACGCGTTGCCCATATCAACTTATTTGCGGCGCTGATCGAGATGCTCGAGTCGCGCGGTTTCTATGACAAGGCGATTGCACTGCAGTCCAGCAAGGGGGATGAAGCGGCGGCAAAAGCCCTGCAAGGCCCGCTCAAGCCCAACAAGGTGGCCGAATATCTCGTCGAACGCTGGCCAGTGGCCGAGCACGACGTGTACCTCATCGAGGGGGTCGGCAGCGCCTATCCGCTCATGCGCACCCATAATCTGCTCAACAATCTGCAGCCACTCCTGGGGCTGACGCCATTGGTGCTGTTTTTCCCGGGGACTTACGACGGGCAGTCATTGCGACTGTTTGGTTGCCTGGACGACAAGCCGTATTACCGTGCCTTCCGGCTGGTTGGCTGATTCAAACATAACGCAAAGGGAGCAGGGGACATGCAGATCAAGGGTCTGTTCGAGCGGAACATTCACCGCAGTATCAACGGCGTCATCAAGGCGGACCAGAGTGACGACGCCAATGTCTGGCAGGAGCTGGACGAGTATGTCATTACCAAGGAACTGGACGGCCACCTGCGCAAGTTCTTCGATACCTACCTAGCCTCCCTCGACAACCCGGCTCAGGCCAGCGGCAATGTCGGTGTCTGGGTATCCGGCTTCTTCGGCAGCGGTAAGTCCCACTTCATCAAGATCCTGTCCTATCTGCTGGCCAATCGGCAGGTTACCCATGACGGCGTGACTCGCCGAGCACAGGAGTTTTTCGAGCAGAAGATCACGGACGCGATGCTGGCCGGCGATATCGCGCGCGCCATTGCCAGCGACACTGACGTGCTCCTGTTCAACATCGACAGTAAGGCCGACGCCGATCAGTCACGCGATGCCATCCTCAAGGTCTTCCTGAAAGTCTTTAACGAGATGAGGGGATTCAACCCCGACCATCCGCACATCGCGCGCATGGAGCAGGAGCTGGCGGACAAAGGGGTGCTGGACACTTTCAAAGCCAAGTTCGAGGAAGAAGCTGGCTCCAGCTGGGACGCCGAGCGTGACGGCTACACCTTCTACTCTGAAGCCGTGGCCACGGCCTACAGCGCCGCCATGGGCCAGCAGGTTTCGGATGCAGACGCCTGGCTGGAACGCCTGGAGCGGGACTTCAACAGTTGGCTGTCCGTCGAGAATTTCAGTCGCATGATCCGCGAATACCTGGACCACAGCGGAAAGCAGCACCGCATCGTGTTCCTGGTCGACGAGATCGGGCAGTTCATCGGCGGCAACACGCAGCTGATGCTGAATCTGCAGACCATCACCGAGAACCTCGGCACCATCTGTGATGGCCGCGCCTGGGTCATCGTCACCAGCCAGGAAGATATCGACGCCGTGGTCGGCCAGCTCAAGGCCAGCTCGGCCAACGACTTCTCCAAGATTCAGGGCCGTTTCCGGACCCGTCTGTCGCTGTCGTCCGCCAACGTGGATGAGGTGATCCAGAAGCGATTGCTGAAGAAAAAGCCGGAGGCCGCCGACGCGCTGCGCAGCCTGTACCGCAAGCAGGCAGACATCCTCAAGAACCAGCTCAGCTTCAGCAAGACCGGCCGCACCTTCAAAGCGTACGGAGATGAAGACGAGTTCGCGGCGGTCTATCCGTTTGCGCCGTACCAGTTCGGCCTCGTGCAGAGCATCTTCGAATCCGTACGCAAGGCTGGCGCCACCGGCCTGCATCTGGCGCGCGGCGAGCGTTCACTGCTCGATGCCTTCCAGTCCGCTGCCAAGGCGGTGGGCGAAAGCGAACCCGGTGTGCTGGTGCCGCTGTATCGCTTCTACCCGTCGATCGAGAGTTTCCTCGAAGGCGTGGTCAAGTCCACCATCGAGAATGCTCGCAAGAATCCATCGCTGCAGGACTTCGACGTCCTCGTCCTGCAGACGCTGTTCCTGATTCGCTACGTCGAAGAGATTCCGGGCAATGTCGACAACCTCATCACCCTGTTCGTGGACCAGATCGATGTCAGCCGGAAGTCCCTGCGTGACCAGATCGAAGCCAGCCTGCAGCGTCTTGAGGGCCAGACCCTCGTCAGCCGCAACGGCGAGAACTTCTTCTTCCTGACCAACGAAGAGCGCGACATCAGCCGCGAGATCAAGGCCATGGATCTCACGGCGGCC
>JBFFJL010000428.1:0-3406 GCA_041555955.1 Nevskiaceae bacterium | reverse complement strand
CGCGCGGCGCCAGCGCCGGCTCGCGGCCGCCTGAGGCGCCCCAGAGGAACTATGTGATGGCAGTCAAAGACACCAAGGCCTACGCGCTGTGGGTTGCTTTCGTACTCTGTCTGGTGTGCTCGGTGCTGGTCACCGGCGCGGCGATTGCGCTGCGACCGGTGCAGCAGTCGGCCAAGCTCGATGACAAGCGCAAGAACATCCTGCGCGTGGTCAACATGTACGAGCCGGGCATCAATATCGACGAGGCGTTCAAGCGGATCACGCCGAAGATCGTCGATCTGAGCACGGGTCAGCTCAGCGAGGCAGTCGATCCGGCCAAGTACGACCAGTACGCTGCGGCCAAGGATTCGACGCAGGGTGGACAGGTGATTCCGGGCGACGACGACATCGCCAAGATCAAGTACAAGCCGCGTTATGCCACGGTCTACTTCCTGTACAACGAGGACGGCTCGCCGAAGACGGTGATCCTGCCGATCAGTGGCTACGGCCTGTGGTCGACCCTGTACGGATTTATGGCCGTGGAGGCGGATGGCAACACGGTCGTCGGCATCAACTTCTACCAGCACGCCGAAACCCCAGGGCTGGGTGGCGAGGTCGACAATCCGAAATGGAAAGCGCTGTGGCCGGGCAAGAAGATCTACGACGACGAGGGGCAGATTGCGCTGCACTTGGTCAAGGGCGGCGTCAACCCGGAGAATCCGGAAGCTTCGCATCAGGTCGACGCTCTGGCCGGCGCGACGCTGACCTCAGCCGGCGTCAGCAATCTGGTCCATTACTGGCTGTCGGATGCCGGCTTCAAGTCCTTCCTCGAACAGCTGGGACAGCAACGCGCGGCGGCTGCTTCGGCCTCCCCGACGACGTGAGGTGATCCATGTCTTCCGTTAACACCAAAAAAATTCTGTCTGAGCCGATCGCGGACAACAACCCGATCATCCTGCAGGTGCTCGGAATCTGTTCGGCACTCGCGGTCACCAGCAAGCTGGAAACTGCGCTGATCATGTGCGTCGGGCTGACCGTCGTGACCGCGTTTTCCAATCTGTTCTACAGCATGGTGCGCAATTTCATTCCGGGTTCGATTCGCATCATCGCGCAGATGACGATCGCGGCAACGCTGGTGATCCTGGTCGATCAGACCTTGAAGGCCGTGGCGTACGAAGCGTCCAAGCCGCTATCTGTTTTTGTCGGCTTGATTCTGACCAACTGCATCGTGATGGGTCGTCTAGAGGCCTATGCACAGTCGAATCCGCCGTGGCCATCGTTCCTCGACGGGCTCGGCAACGGCCTGGGCTACAGCGCGATTCTGGTGATCCTGGCGACGTTCCGTGAATTGTTCGGTTCCGGCAAGCTGATGGGCGTCGAAATCCTGCCGCTGGTTACCGAGGGTGGCTGGTACACGCCCAACGGCCTGCTGCTGCTGCCGCCGTCGGCATTCTTCCTGATCGGGATCATCATCTGGGTGGTGCGAACCTGGAAGCCGCAACAACAGGAAAAGCCGATGTTCAGCATCCAGTCGGGGCAGCCGCATCCGGGCGGCGAAGCGCACTAAGCTCAGGGACACTTCGATGGAACACTACATCAATCTTGCGATTCGTTCTCTGTTCATCGAGAACCTTGCACTGGCCTTCTTTCTGGGTATGTGCACGTTTCTGGCGATCTCCAAGAAAATCGAGACCGCCATCGGCCTCGGCATCGCCGTCATCGCAGTGCAGTCGCTGACGATGCCGCTGAACAACCTGCTGTTTCAGTACGTGCTGAAGCCGGGTGCGCTGTCATGGGCGGGCCTGCCCGATACCGATCTGACCTTCCTGGGCCTGATTCTGTACATCGGCGTGATTGCGGCGACGGTGCAGATTCTGGAAATGACGCTGGATAAGTACGTGCCGGCGCTTTACAACGCGTTGGGCATCTTCCTGCCGCTGATCACCGTCAACTGCGCGATCCTCGGCGGCACCCTGTTCATGGTCGAGCGCGATTACACCTTCACCGAATCCTGCGTCTACGGCGTATCGTCCGGCGGTTCCTGGGCCCTGGCGATTGCGCTGCTGGCGGGTGTGCGCGAGAAGATGAAGTATTCCGACGTGCCGCCGGCGCTGCAGGGGCTGGGCATCACGTTCATTTCCGCCGGGCTGTTGGCTTTCGGCTTCATGGCCTTTTCCGGCATCCAAATCTAAAGGCGGGGCGACATGTTTCTCGAAATCGCACTCGGCGTTGCCATTTTCACCGGCATCATCCTGGCACTGGTCGTCATCATCCAGTTTGCCAAGGACATTCTGGTCCCGGCCGGCACCGTCAAGATCCTGATCAACAACGAGCGCGAGCTCGAAGCTCCGGTGGGCGGCAAGCTGCTGCAGACCCTGGCCGGTGCGGGACTGTATGTGCCGTCGGCCTGCGGCGGCGGCGGCTCCTGCGCGCAGTGCCGGGTCAAGGTGTTCGAGGGGGGCGGCAACATCCTGCCGACCGAGCTCAATCACATCACCAAGCGCGAAGCCAAGGAATGTGACCGCCTGTCGTGCCAGGTCGCGGTCAAGCAGAACATGAAGATCGAGATTCCGGAGGAAGTCTTCGGGGTCAAGAAGTGGGAGTGCACGGTGCGCTCCAACCACAACGTTGCGACCTTCATCAAGGAGCTGGTGCTGGAACTGCCGGCCGGCGAGCGCGTGAATTTTCGCGCGGGCGGTTACATTCAGATCGAGTGTCCGCCGCATGTGGTCAATTACAAGGATTTCGAAGTCGAGCCGAAATTCCGCGAGGACTGGGACAAGTTCAACCTTTGGCAGTACACGTCCAAGGTTGACGAGCCGGTCGAGCGCGCCTACTCGATGGCGAACTATCCGGAAGAGCTGGGTATCATCATGCTCAACGTCCGTATTGCCAGCCCGCCGCCGAAGCTGCCGAACGTTCCGGCCGGCAAGATGTCGAGCTACATCTTCAACCTGAAGCCCGGTGACAAGGTCACGATCTCCGGCCCGTTCGGAGAATTCTTTGCCCGCGATACCGAGAAGGAAATGGTCTTCATCGGTGGCGGTGCCGGTATGGCGCCGATGCGCTCGCATATCTTCGATCAGCTGACACGGATCAAGACGCAGCGCAAGATTTCGTTCTGGTACGGCGCGCGCTCCAAGCGCGAGATGTTCTATGTCGAGGACTTCGACCAGCTGGCGGCCGAGAATCCCAACTTCGAATGGCATGTTGCCTTGTCCGAGCCGCAGCCGGACGACAACTGGACCGGCTATACCGGTTTCATTCACAACGTGTTGTTCGAGAATTACCTGAAGAATCACAAGGCGCCGGAAGACTGCGAGTACTACATGTGCGGTCCGCCGGTGATGAATGCAGCGGTGATCAAGATGCTGCTGGACCTCGGGGTCGAACGCAAAGACATCATGCTGGACGACTTCGGGGGGTG
>JBFFJL010000427.1:0-3424 GCA_041555955.1 Nevskiaceae bacterium | reverse complement strand
GGACCTGCAGCCGGTGCTGGCTGACGGCGAATTTCCACGCGTCTCCGAACAACAGGCAATTGCCTGTCACTTTGTCGGCGGTGAACAGGTCGCCCAGGCCTCACCTGTGGAAGTGCCGTCAGCGGTGCCGAGCGAACCGGAGGTCCCGGCGTATACGCCCCCGGTAAGGCAACGCGAGCAGCGTCGTGCGCCGCCCGCGGCGTCGGAAGGCTGCTGAGGTCGCAGCGATCACATTCAGCGCTGCCGGCCCCGCGTGATGGCCTAGCGCGCTGGCGCAGCGTCAGGCGGCAACGTCGTCTCCAGAATGCGGTTGATTTCCGCTGACGAGAATGGACGTGGCGCGCTTGTCGACTGTGCTGTGGCCGCGCCATTGATCCGGGTCCAGGCGTCGGCCGGCAGGCCATCCTGCAGCGGCGGCCTGGCTGGCTTGAATGACCACTGCGTTCCCTGCTTGTGCAGCTGACCCTGCCCCAGGCCCAGGGCGGACGATGAGCGATGGCACGACGCACAGCTGCGTGCGGCCCCGGTGGTGTGTGGCTCCAGCGCCGCGAAGCGACGCAGGAACAGGGGCTGCTTCCAGTCCGGGTGCGTGACGTCCATGATCATGCCCGGCACCACCACGACAACCTTGCCTTCCGCGTCGACTCCCAGCGGTGGCAGCGCGTTGCGCGTATCGGATCGCTGTTCCTTCCAGCGACCCGGCGTCATTTTCCCCAGCATATGGTCGAACTGCGGCTGTGATTCGTCGTAGCTCAGATGGCAGCCGTAGCATTGCGGCGCCCAGTTGGCGTGGCAGCTGGAGCAGTCCAGCCGTGCATGCTGCTGGGCCAGCGGATGGTCCTCGGCACGATACGGTGGAATGCGCAGAACGCCCTGGCCATCCTTGCGATGCAGCCGTGCGTCGCCATTGCCGGCCAGCTCGATATTCCACAACGGCGTACCGTTGGTGCTCAAGGCAAAGCGGGTCTGCGGACTGGTTCTGAACGGGACGCGTGCCTGCAGCTTGCGGTAGGCCGCAGGCCACTGTTCGGCTGTGATGCTGCGGCTGATCTGATGACAGTCGATGCAGCGGATGTCCACGGTCTTGTGCGTGCCGGATGCCGAAGGTGTGGCGCCGAGTCCCATCACGTCTCTGGCAGTGTGGCAATCGACGCAGGCCATGCCGGCGGCATGGTGGCGGTCTGCACTGAGCATCTCGACCGTCCGGCCGTCCTCAAGCTGTGCGGGGGAGCCGGTGCTGTCTGCGCCTTCCGGAAGCGGAATGATCTCGGCCATGCCGGCATAGCTGAGCGAGATTCGACCAGAGCGTGAATGACAGCCGAAGCAGCGCGCGTCGCTGATCGTGGCGGTCAGTGCCGGGTGCGATTGCGCCGACTGCTGATTGAGATGGCAGGCCAGGCAGCCGCCACCGCGATCGAATGTCGGGTCCAGTTCATGTGCCGTCTTGTTCTGTCCCAGATGACAGCTTGCGCACTGCTTGCGCATCAGGCTGTCCGCGGGCGTGTGCGCGAGCGAACTGAGCGTGTCATGGCCGCTGTGGTGCGCCGGTTCGCCGAAAGCCTGTCGCGTGGTTGCGATCAGGCGCGCCCCGGTATGCATCAGACTCTTGGTGACCGCGGCGACCTCTTCGACATGGCAGCCACCGCAGGCGCGCGCCGCAGTATCGAGATTGCCGGGAAACGCGATCAGTCCCGCATGGGCCTGAGCCTGAGTCGTGCCGTCAGCATTGCCTGCGTGGCACTGCGTGCACTGCTCGGCGAAGGCGGTGTGGGCGCTGGAAAATCCACTCTTCTGGGCGCTGTGACAGCTCGTGCAGTTCTGGGCGGCAGCGCACGGCAGTGCGCTGATCAGGGTCAGCACCAGAATCAAAAAGCCTAGCCCGCGTCGGATTTGCATCGTGGGGCAAGAATACTCCGGCGTCAGAACGGGTTCACACGACGAGGACTACGGACATTGCAACTTGCAGCGGTTCTCCAACGTGGACCGGGGCATCCCGTCGCGGCGTGCTGCAATGCCCGGAGGCGACGCCGGAGGTAATGCGTGGCGTTGCGATCAACATCGAGACGATCTTCAGCCGCTCAGGAGTGCAGCCATCGTCTGGCGTGCCAGCTGCGGGGGAACGTCAAGATCGCGCAGTTCGTCATCGGCCTCGGCATCGGCGAGGCGCTCGAGTTGCAGCAGCGCCATGGCGACGGTGTGTCGGTGCTTGGCCGACTGCTTGCGCCAGCGCAGGATGGCGTCGATCTGGCGGCTGCGCGCGGCGGCGCGGGCGGTGCGGACGTGTTCGTTCTCGACGGCAAGAAGGCGCAGGCTGCGGCGAAAAATCTTGAAGCGTCGATGGTGTGCGACGATGGCGTCGACCAGGGTTACTGCGTCGGCGCCATCGTTCACCAGAGCATCGAGCGTGTGATGCTCGGTCTGCTCCCAGGCCTGATAGGCGGCGACGAAGACGGCGGTTTTGTCGTCGAACCAGCGATAGAACGTTTGCGGGGCGAAACCGGCGCGACGCGCGATGCGGTTGCTGTCGGTTCCGGTAAAACCGTGCAGGCGGAATTCCTCCAGAGCCGCTGCGGCCAACAGGGCGCGCGTGTCGCCGCCAGAGCCCGGCCGGCGTGGTGAACGAGAAGGGCGAGTGCTTCGTGCGGGCATCGATCGACATCATGCTGTGCGAATGCGTGCAGTCTACCTCGATGTGATATTAATATCACTTACTGTGATATCAGTATCACTTTGAGGATGAATCATGGCTGGAACCGACGTGGATGTGATGGCTGCACTGGGCGTGCCTGAACAATCGCAGCAGGTCGTTGTGGACGCCGTGCCGTTGGCCGTGGCCCGTGAAGGCAAGGGTCCGCCGGTGGTCTGTCTGCATGCGATCGGGCATGGCGGAGGTGACTACGCCGGGCTGTCCGCAGCGTTGCGCGACGAGTTCGAAGTGATCCGGATCGACTGGCCCGGGCACGGTCGATCCGGTCCCGATACGCGCGGTCCGGACGCGCAGCGCTATGCCGAGCTTCTGGATCAGCTTCTGGATCAGCTGGGGATTGACAGCCCGATCGTGATCGGCAACTCCATCGGCGGCGCAGCGGCAATCATCCTGGCGTCGCGCCGTCCGGTGCGGGCGCTGGTGCTGTGCGACGCCGGTGGGCTCGTCGCGGTCTCACCGCTGGTGCGCGGCTTCTGTGCGGTGTTTCAACGCTTCTTTGGTGCGGGCGAGCGAGGAGCGCGCTGGTTTGCGCGAGCGTATGCCTTCTACTACCGCTGGATCGTGCTGCCGGCACCTGCCGCGGCGCCGCGCCGCGCACAGATCATCGCGGCCGGATACGCCTGCGCGCCCTTGCTGCGCAGAGCCTGGGCGTCGTTCTCACGGCCGCAGGCTGATTTGCGCGATCTGGCAGCGGCCTTGGATGTTCCGGTGTGGTGC
>JBFFJL010000426.1:0-3437 GCA_041555955.1 Nevskiaceae bacterium | reverse complement strand
GCTGGCTCGCTGCCGCCGCCGAAGTCAGCGATCACAGCACCGCAATGACCCTGGCGACGATCGATGCCGACGGCCGCCCCTCGGCCCGCATCGTGCTGTTCAAGGGCATCGTTGACGGTGGCCCGACGTTCTACACCAACTATCTGAGCCGCAAGGGCGAAGCCCTGGCGGCCAACCCCAACGTCGCGCTGGTGTTCTTCTGGGAGCAGCTGGAGCGCCAGATCCGCATTGAAGGCACGGTGTCGCGGGTCTCACCGGAAATGTCGCGCGAGTACTTCTATCAGCGCCCACGCGAGTCGCAGATTGGCGCCATCACGTCGCACCAGAGCCAGGTGGTCACATCACGCGAGGCGCTGGACCGGCGCTATGACGAACAGGAGGCCCGACTCGGCGACGCCGAAGTGCCGTTCCCCGACTATTGGGGCGGTTATCGCGTCGAACCGCAGAACATCGAGTTCTGGCAGGGTCGCCTGGGACGTCTGCATGATCGCCTGCGCTATCGCCGTGACGGCGCCGGCTGGGTCATCGAGCGCCTGGAACCCTGAGCATGCGCGCCTGCGCCGCCGCCTTCATCGCAATTGCGTGGAGCAGCGGCGCATGCGCCGGTTATGTCCCGCGCAGTGCGTTGGGCGAGGCGGTGCGTGATGCGACCGTCACCGCAAAATCAGCCCCGGACGAAAACGCCCTGGCTGCACGCTTGGATTCCGCTCGGCTCAACGCCGTAAGCGACCCGCTGCGGGCCGAAGCCGAACTGCAGCAGACCCTGTTACGGCTGCGCGAAACCGTCATGCCGCAAGCCGCAACCCGCGCGCAGGTCGAAGCATTGACCGGCTATTCACCGCAAACCTATACCGACGCCATTGACGACGAACGCGCACGCGGCGGGCTGACCGTACCCGCGTTCGAGATTGCCGCAACCGCGCGCGGTACGCTGCGCCGCTGGGACAAGACCGCACACCTGGCGGCACTTGCCAGCGCGCTGCATCGCGGGGACCTCGAAGCATTGCGCGCCATCGATGACTCAGCCGCCTGGCGCGCGCTGATCGCCAGCGCGAGCGATGTGGAGCTGTTGCTGTTGCGCAGCGCCAATCCCTCCGATGCCAGCGTTCGCGGCGCGCTGGCACTGCGCCTGGTCGATGCCGCGCTGGCGCGCGAAATCCTTCAGGCTCCGGCGACAACGGCGGGCCTTGCACTGCTGGCGGCACTGCCCGATGCGTTCGAATCGAACGCCGCATTGAAGCTGTTGGACGACCCCGACCTTGATCCCGGCTACCGCTCTGCCGCGCGGCTGGCGATGTCGCAGCTGCCGTGGAGTGCTGACATCCAGCACACCCTGCTGGAGAGCCTCGGTGATGCCGACGGCGCCTCCAGCGCGCAGGCACTGGCGCACGATCCGCGCAATCTGCCGGCGCTGCGCAGGGTCATCGACACGGCACCAGACGATCCGAGCCTGCGGCGCGCGTTACTGGCGCTGCGCTGGATGAATGATGCGGGGGCCAATGCCACGCTGACCGCATTCAGCCGTGACGCTTCACGCCCCGCGGCGCTACGCGCGGAAGTGAGCCGATGGCTGCGCTGAGCCGCCTCGCCGCGATGGCGTTGCTGGCCGGCGTCACGACGGCTTCCCCGGCGCAAGTGCTGACGCTGACCGAGGACAGCTACGGCAACGCTCAGGTCCCCCTGGGGTATCCGGTGCCGTTACCGGTCGATTCACAAACCCCGGTCGATGGATTTCGACGCTATGCCGCCCTGCAGGCGCGACTGGCGGATCTGGCGCTGTCCAGCGACAGCATCCGCGAACAGACCGTCGGGCAAACCCACGCGCAGCGCCCGATCCAGGCGTATCAGCTTGGCGACACCGATGCGCTGACCGCGGAAGGCTTTGCCGAACCGGCCGCCTTGATCAACGGCGGCATCCACGCGCGCGAATGGGGCAGTCCGGAAGTTGTTGCGGCCCTGGTCGAACGCTATGCCGAGCGTCAGAACGACGGCGGCCTGTATCGGTATCTGCTCGACACCCTGAACCTGATCGTGATTCCGGTGCTCAACGTTGACGGATTCCTGCAGACACAGCGTTTTCCGGATACGTTCCTGCAGACCGAATACAGCGGCGATCCGACGCCGACCGACCTCTCCAGCGAGCCCGCGGAATACCGAAACTATCCACGTGACGGCCGCTTTCGGCGCAAGAACATGCGCGGTGTCGACGAGACCCTGTGTGCATCCGCCAATGCGGGATGCGTCAGCGACGGCATGCTCGGCGTCGATCTCAACCGCAACAACACGCACGCCTTTGCCTCCGGAAATCAGAACAGCAGTGTCGGCGACTCGCTGGTCTATCACGGCGTCTCGGCGGCGTCCGAACCGGAAATCCAGGCCCTGTATGCCGCCGGAGACATCGGCCCGGCGGAACGCCTACGGCTGTACATCGACACGCACACCTTCAGCCGCCTGTACTACGGCGTGGACACCGGCCGCGGCCGGCGCGATGCGCTCGCACGCACGTTGGCTCAGCGCATGAGCGCGGCGACCGGCAGCGTCAACCGCTATCCGTACCGACCGACACCAGCTGGTCAGGGCATCGGCAGCACCGACGAACGCTTCGCCTACGGTTACCAAATCCCGGCTTACACTCTGGAATTGGAGCCCTCGGAAAATGGTGGCAGCGACTACGGCAGCTTCGGCTACCACCACGACGGCTTTGTCTTGCCGACATCGGAAATCGCGCGGGTGCGCGAGGAAATCACCGCCGCCAATACCCTTGGTCTGTATCGCATGGCCGGGCCGCCGAGTCTGATTGCCGCACAGCTCCGGCGCGCCGATAACGATCAGTTGATCTACGACGCGCGCTGGACCCGCAGCGGCAGCATCCGGGTCCTGGACCAAACCCGCAACGGCAGCCTCGAAGCCGGCGTCGCCTACCGCCTGTGGCTGGCGTTCAACAAACCGATGCGCTGGCGCGATCCGCAAACCCAGGCGCTCACGCAATTCGTCGGACAGAGCATCAATCTGGCACCCCAGATCGCAGTGGCGGGGCGTGACGCTACCGGCACGTCGTTCAGCCTTGCGCTGGCAACCACTGCGGAGGGTTGGCGCACCACGCCGCCCGGCACATCCGCAGGCAGCCTGCGCTATGCCGATGACGCGTATCAGATCGAGTTCACGTTGCCGCCAGGCAGCCCGGCCATCGGTGCGCGCCGGGTGCACCTTTCGGTCACCACCACTGACTTTGGCGGACAGGCGCTGGATGCCGATCCTGCGACCGTCATCGACTGGGTTGGCGGCTGGACGAACTACGAAGACGACACGGGCCGTACGAATACGGATGTTGGCGGCAGCGATCGTACCTTGGTCCTGGTGGACGATAACAGCGCCGGACCCGGAGGCGGCTCCGGCGGCAGCATGAGTTTCGGCGCCAGCCTCGCGCTCCTGCTGGC
>JBFFJL010000425.1:0-3438 GCA_041555955.1 Nevskiaceae bacterium | reverse complement strand
GCCATTATCGGCCTTCTCGAAAGTGTCCGAGTCATCGGGGTGGAACCCGAGCGCCGCACGCATCGGCAAGCGCGAGCGGGTCCGCTGCTGGACGATTTCAAAGTCTGGCTCACTCACACCGTGCAGCAGTTCTCCGCCAAGTCCGAGCTGGCGGGAGCGATCCGCTACGCCACCTCGCGCTGGCCGGCGCTGACGCGCTATTGCGACGATGGGCGGATCGAGATCGACAACAACGCAGCTGAACGCGCTCTGCGCACGGTCGCGCTGGGCCGCAAGAACTACCTGTTTGCCGGCGCCGACAGCGGCGGCGAACGCGCCGCTGCGATCTACAGTCTGATCGGCACCGCTACACTCAACGGCCTCGACCCGGAAGCCTATCTGCGCCATGTCCTCGAACGCATCGCCGAGCACCCGATCAATCAGATCGACGCCTTGCTGCCGTGGAATATCGCAGAGGCGCTGACGCCGTGTCCGCAGAAAAGCGCAGCCTGAAGCAAGCGCAGCCTCTCCCAGAGCTGAAGTACATCGAGCATCTGCTGAAAACCGGCTACGGCGACATCACGCTCGGTCGCGTCGAGGACCATCCGTGTGTCGCTACTGCTGCCGATGAAGACCAGCAGCTGGCGATGCTGGTCCGGCGCAAAGGTGAATCGCTCGCACAGCTCCTGGTCCGCCTCGATCGCGCCATCGAAGGTGCTTACGAACACCAGATCTGTATCAACGAGGTCTACGACAAGCGGACGTGAGTCAAGCCGGTAGCGACCGGACGCTTACTACCAAGGCTCAGAATCTGAGCCTTGAGCGGCTATTCTCAATAGAAGCAACACGGGTAGGCGATGGAATGCCAATACGGCAGCACGGTTGATGCGCGTAGCCACAAGCTCAGGATGTCGCACCGAGGGTTCCTAAACTTCAGCTGCGATCTTGGCTGGAACACGGTTCTTCGTTTCTCTTGGATATTGATGCTCCGCTTCCTGTATTTGTGCTTTGGCGTGGCAGTTGCAGCGCCCTGCGGCCATTGAATGTGAGAGGGCATTGGTCCAGGGGAATGCATTGGCTCACGTTATGAGCCTGTGGCGTGCGAACATTCATCCTAGTTCACTGGCCTGGTCCAAGAGCAGGTCAGCGTCGCAACGCATCCGGTGGGACATGCTCGAATCGCATGGCGTTGCAAGGGGTCAATACAGTGGCCGCGATGGACGTTCCATAGAACGCCATCAGGTAATCCGTGCATATCGAAAAGGGAGAGAAAGTGCAGAAGACCGAGGTTGGCCGGCGTTACTCGGCCTCTGACATCGTCAACTTTTCTGCCTGTCGGCATCTAACGCATCTGGACCTGGTGAACCTCGAGACGCCGTTACCAAAGGCGGAGGACACCGAGGAGATGATGCTGATTGCTGGAAAGGGTTTTGCACACGAAGCTGGATACTGGGAGCATCTGAAGGAGACGCACGCGACTGCCGTCGACTTGGCGAAGAATGGTGCCAGCGACGTGGAGATGTTTTCGGCAACTAGGGCCGCACTGCACCGCGGGGACGAGGTGCTTTTCCAGGCGACGCTGCTCGGTGGGCCATGGGTCGGGCACGCCGACTTTCTGCTGAAGGTTGAAACGCCGTCACAGCTCGGAGAATTTAGCTACGAGGTCGCGGATACCAAGCTTTCACGCAGCAGCCGTGCAAAGTTTCTGATCCAGCTCTGCCTGTACTCGGAACTCCTGGCGTCAGTTCAGGGCGTCATGCCCAAGCACATGCATGTGGTGCTGGGAGATGGCCGCCGAGAGTCTTTCTTTGTTGACGACTACATGCGCTACTTCCGGCGACTCAAGGGCAGGTATCTGGCATGGGTCGATGAAGGAACTCGCCAGACTTATCCCGAGCGTAGCGATCGGTGCAGCAACTGCCGATGGCGAGACCTGTGCAATGAGCAGTGGAAGTCGGACGATCACCTAAACCAAGTGGCAGGTATCGCACGCTCCCAGATAGCCAAGCTCCGAGACGCAGGAATATCCACACTCCGTGCCCTCGCACATTTGGACCCATCCACGCGCGTGCCGAGAGTCCAGACGGAATCGCAGCAAAGACTCGTTCAACAAGCAAGGCTCCAACTGCAGTCGCGCGAATCTGGTCAGCCGATCTACGAGCTACTGCCCTTGGCAGATGGCCGAGGTTTCAGCCGCATGCCGGAGCCGAGCACAGGAGATCTGTATTTCGATATGGAAGGCAACCCGTTAGAGGACGGTGGCCTAGAGTATCTGTTCGGTCTTTACTACTTTGAGGGTAATGCACCGATGTTCAAAGCGTTCTGGGCGCACACGCGTGCCCAGGAAAAGACGGCCTTTGAGGCATTCATAGACTTTGTGTGGGCGCACCTGAGGCGAAATCCTCAGGCTCACGTCTATCACTACGCCCCCTACGAACCTACTGCGCTGAAGCGGCTGATGTCGATGCATGGGACTCGGGAGACGGAGGTCGACGATCTACTGCGTCAGCATAAGCTTGTGGATCTATACGCCGTGGTCCGAGAGTCCATGCGAACCGGTGAGGATAGCTACTCGATCAAGTCCATCGAACGCTTCTACTGCTCGGCGGCGCGTGATGGCGACGTCAAGACTGCGGGCGCCAGCATTGTCTTCTACGAGCGTTGGCGGGAGACCCAGGATCCGGCACTGTTACAGGCTATCGAGAACTACAATCTCGACGATGTCCGCAGTACCTACGAACTCAGGGAATGGCTGGTGTCAATCCGGCCGGCTGAGCTGCCTTGGCCGGGCACCGCGATCGACGCACCGGCCAGGCGGAAGTCGTCTGAAACGGCGTCCGAGGCGATGGAAGAGTATAGGCGGCAACTAACAGGTGACCTGCCCGATATTCATCTCGACTGGACCGTCAAACAGCGGATTCAAGAGCTGATGTTCCATCTGCTGGGTTTCCATCGGCGTGCGGACAAGCCCGTTTGGTGGGCGTTGTTTGCGCGCCAGCAGGCATCCGAAGATGAGTTGCTGAGCGATCTGGAGGCAATTGCCGGTCTGACCCAGAAGGCTCCGCCGAAGCCGGTTGAAAACGGTATTAGTTACTTCTACAGATTTCCAGAACAAGAGACGAAGCTCAAGACAGGCGACTCGTGCACGGTAGTCGCGACGATTGAGGAGATTTCGAAGGTCTTGATAGATGAAGACGCATGCGAGGTCAGCTTCACGCTCAAATCACACGAGTCGCTTCCAGAAGCTGGTGTCGCCATCGGGGCGGGCCGCCCCATTTCGACGGCGGGCATCCAGAGTGCGTTGCGTCGATTTGTAGACAACTACCTGGAAGGAGGCGGCAAATACAACGCGGGTTTGCGCTTCTTGCTGCGTGATCTGCCATTGGTGACTGGGGTGCGCATCGGTGAGCCACTCTTGCAGCCCAACGAGGCGCTCGTCGCGGCCACTTCGCGGATTGT
>JBFFJL010000424.1:0-3441 GCA_041555955.1 Nevskiaceae bacterium | reverse complement strand
CGTAGAGCTTGGCGTCGCGCCACAGCCTGCCCACCGGGTACTCGTTGATGTAACCGTTGCCGCCCAGGCACTGGATCGCCTCGCCCGCCATCCAGGTGGCCTTCTCGGCGGCGTAGAGGATGGCGCCGGCTGCGTCCTTGCGCGTAGTCTCGTCGCGGTCCAGCGCCTGGCCGACGGCGTACACATACGCGCGGCAGGCATTGAAGCCGACGTACATGTCGGCGAGCTTGCCCTGCATCAGCTGAAACTCGCCGATGCTCTGACCGAACTGCTTGCGGTCGTGCACGTAGGGAACCACGACGTCGAGGCACGCCGCCATCAGACCCAACGGACCACCCGACAGCACCACGCGTTCGAAGTCCAGACCCGACATCAGCACGTTGACGCCACGACCGGCACTGCCGAGCACGTTCTCCTCCGGCACTTCGCAGTTGTCGAACACCAGCTCGCAGGTGTTGGAGCCGCGCATGCCGAGCTTGTCGAGCTTCTGCGCGGTCGAAAACCCCTTGAATCCCTTTTCGATGATGAAGGCAGTCATGCCGCGCGCGCCTGCAGCCGGATCGGTCTTGGCGTAGACGATCAGCGTGTCCGCATCCGGACCGTTGGTGATCCACATCTTGTTGCCGTTGAGCACGTAGCGGTCGCCCTGCTTGTCCGCACGCAGCTTCATCGACACCACATCGGAACCGGCACCCGGCTCGGACATCGCCAGCGCGCCGATGTGCTCGCCGCTGATCAGCTTGGGCAGATACTTCTGCTTCTGCGCTTCGCTGCCGTTCTTGCGTAGCTGATTCACACACAGATTCGAGTGCGCGCCGTAGGACAGGCCGATCGAACCCGAGGCACGCGAGATCTCCTCCATCGCCACCACGTGCGCGAGATAACCGAGATTGGTCCCGCCGTATTCCTCCTCGGCCGTCAATCCCAGCACGCCCAGGTCGCCGAGCTTGCGCCACATCGCCAGCGGGAAAGCATTGCTGCTGTCGACTTCGGCGGCAATCGGAGCGATCTCGCGCTCGGCAAACTGACGCACCGCCTCGCGCAGCAGGTCAATGTTCTCACCCAGATCAAAGTTCAGGGATGGCAGATGCATCGGCAAATCCTCCAGGAGTCACAGTGCGGCAGCGGCAATCCGGCCACGCACGATCGAATTCGGAAAACGGCAGTCTAGTCGTCAACCGAATATTTGTGAAGCGCAATTCACTTTTTGAAAGTAGAATCACTCAAATGCGCAGCTACAAACGATCGCCATTGATGGAAGAGCGCCTGGCCGCCAACCGCCAGCGCATCCTCGACGCCGCGCGCACACTGGTCGCCCGTGGTGGCTTGCGCGAGGCGCAGATCGGCGCGGTCGCGGCCGAGGCCGGCCTGTCCAGCGGCGCAATCTATCGTTACTTCCCATCCAAGTCCGAGCTGTTCGTCGACGTCCTGACCGAAGCCGTACGCCAGGAAATCGAGATCCTCGACGCCATCGCCGCCGGACCCGGCAGCGCAACACAGCGGCTGATGCTTGCGGTCGAATCGTTCGTGCGTCGGGCACTGCGCGGGCCCAACCTCGCCTACGCCTTTATCGCCGAACCGGCCGAAGCTGAAGTCGACGCCGCGCGCATCCGCTGCCGCATGATGTTCGGCGACGTGTTCAAGAAGCTGCTGAAGGAAGGCATCACGGCCGGCGAGTTTCCGCCGCAGAACATCGATGCCAGCGCAGCGTGCATCGTCGGCGCCTATACCGAGGCGCTGGTCGGGCCGATCGCACCGGCCACGCGCAGTACGCGCAGCCAGGATCGGCTGATCGAATCGGTACGGGATTTCTGCGTGCGCGCAGTCGGTGTCAGCTCACCGCCGATGGCACCTGCAACGCGCCGCAAGGCGAGCACACGCTGACGTTCAGCGCGCGGCGCAGCAGCGGCGGTAGTCGACCATCAGGCAGCGGTCCTGCACCACAGTGATCCCCGCCCCGGCCAGCACTTTGGCCACCGCATCGTTGCGAATGCCCTGCTGGAACCAGACCGCTCGCGGGCGCTTGGCCAGGATGTCATCCAGATGTTGCGGAATGTCTTCAGCACGGCGAAAGACATCGACCAGATCAATCTCACCGGGAATGTCGACCAGCCGCCGGTAGACCACCCGTCCCAGAATGGACGTCACCTCCGGGTAGTACACCGGCACGGGCACGATCTCCAGCCCGGCGTCGGCCAGATCCTGCGCCACATAGAACGCCGGCAGATGGGCTTGCGCCTCAGTCTTGATGCCGAGCACAGCGACCCGCCGGACCTGCGCCAACAACGCATTGATGTCGGCACTGCTGTCGATGATTCCGCTCATGTCGATCCTCCGCGGTGCGGTGTGCACAGCCCTGTTGATTCGCCGCACTTTGCCGGAATACACCGCCCAAATGCATCGGGGACGGCGCCTAGGCCGTCCCCGATGGGCGCAACGCTGTATTGCGGCCGCCGCCCTCAGGCCGTCTTGACCGTCGAGGCGGTGTAGATCTCGTCGATCGCGGAGGCCAGCGAGGCGTTGAACTCGTCATCGCTCATCTGGAACCGCAGATCTTCCAGCAGTGCGCGGCTGAAGCTGGCGATGATGCCCTTGTTCTTTGCCAGCTCGACACAGGCTTCCGGACGCTTGAAGCCACCGGAGAGTGCAACCACGCGCAGTACACGCGGATGCTTGACCAAGGGATCGAACAGGCCCGACTGCACCGGCAGTGACAGCTTCAGCATCACCCGGTCGGTGCCCGGCATCGAATTCAGCGCCTTGAGCAGCTCGTCCAGCAGGATCTGGTCGGCCTCGGCACGCTCCGGGCTCTTGATGTTCACTTCGGGCTCGATGATTGGCACCAGCCCGGCCGCCAGCACCTGCTGACCGACCTCGAACTGCTGCTTGACCACCGCGGCAATGCCCGCACGGTTGGCCAGATGAATCACCGAACGCTCCTTGGTGCCGAACACGCCCAGCGCCTTCGAACGCTTCAACAGCACGTCCAGTTCCGGCATCGGCTTGAGCACCTGCACGCCATCCTTCTCATCCTCAAGACCCTTGTCGATCTTGATGAATGGCACGACACCGCGTTCGATCAACGCAGCCGGGACTGGCTTGCCGCCAGCGGTGCCATCCATGGTGCGCTCGAACAGAATCGCGCCCAGCACCTTTTCGCCACTGAAGGCCGGCGAGGTGATGATGCGGGTACGCATCTGGTGAATCAGGCCGAACATCTCTTCCTCGCTCGACCACGCCCCTTCTTCGACGCCGTAACCCTTCAGGGCCTTCGGCGTCGAGCCACCACTCTGGTCAAGCGCTGCGATAAAGCCAGCTCCGCTGGCGATCTTGTTCATCATGTCCTGGTACTGCATGTCATCCACCTCTGTCAGGGCTGGGGGCGGTATTCCCGGTAATTTCTGGCAAATTCGAACCAGCCGCTTCCGGCGTCAGCACCCG
>JBFFJL010000423.1:0-3500 GCA_041555955.1 Nevskiaceae bacterium | reverse complement strand
TGTTCCGATGAACCGCGAAATTCTCCGTATGGGCGATCTACGCCTGCTGCAGGTTGCCGAACCGATCGAAACGTTTGGGACCCCAGCGCTGTATCAGCTGATCGCCGACATGCGCGAAACGATGGCGGCGGCCAACGGCGCCGGACTCGCCGCGCCGCAGATCGGCGTCGGGCTCCGGCTGGTGATTTTCGGGGTCGAGCACAACCCCCGTTATCCGGACGCGGAGACCGTGCCGTTCACGGTCCTGTGCAATCCGCAGCTGACGCCGCTGTCGGACGAACAGGAGGAGGGATGGGAAGGCTGCCTCAGCGTCCCCGGCATGCGCGGGCTTGTTCCGCGTTATACGCAGCTGCGCTACAGCGGCTTCGATCCGGAGGGCTCGCCGATCGAACGTACGGTCAGCGGCTTCCACGCCCGCGTGGTGCAACACGAATGCGATCACCTGGACGGCGTGCTGTACCCGACGCGCATTCGTGATCTGCGGCAGTTCGGATTTACCGACGTGCTGTTCCCGGGCCTGGGTCTGATCGACGACTGAGCCGTTCAGCAGCGCGCATACATGCGATGCGATCCCGCCAGCCCCTTCAGCTGCGCCTCGCGCCCGGCGTCAAACTGGAATCGCACGTCGCGCCGCAACTGCTGATGGACCTGCGCTGAGACCAGCGTTTCGCCGCCCTGCGCCTGTGCGGCAATGCGTGCTGCCAGAATCACCGTGATGCCGAAAAAGCGATCGCCCTCCTTGATCGGCGTGCCGCTGTGCAGACCAATGCGCACACGGATCGGCGTCTCCGGGTGCCGGGCGCTGTAGCGCTCCAGCTCGCGATGAATCTGATCGGCGCAGCTGAGTGCTTTCGCCGCATCGGCAAAAGCCAGCAGGAAGCCGTCGCCTTGCAACTCGACCTCCTGCCCGCCGTGACGCGCGATCGCGCGTCGCACAACCTGGTTGTGCTCTTTGATCACGCGATGCGCCTGCTGATCACCCAGCCGCTGCGTCATCGCGGTAAAACCTTCCATATCGCTGAACATGATCGTGACCGTGCCGTCGGCCGCGGTCGACGCGCTGAAGTCGGGATTGCGTAATTCGACTGCGGCGATGATCGAGTCCAGCGACGACCGCACCATCCGCCGCGCGACGCCTTCGGCTTCGGCACGGACGGTCTGCGCCAGCTCGGTGACGCGCCGCACGCCCAAGGTGCCCGCTGCACCCACCAGATCGCCGATCAGCTCGCCGAGACTGGCCTGCTCTGCCGCCAATGGCCTGGCTTCGGTGGCTCGTGTTTCGACACGCGCAAACCCGAGCCATCCGGCAATCTCCGGGGCAAACAGCAACAGCAGACCCCCACCGCTGAGCTCGATCAGCAGGCCAATCGCCTGCGGCACCAGCATCCATCCGCGGTCGGTAGCCGCGAGCGCGGCCAGCGCAACGGCATCGGCCAGCGTAACCAGCAGCAGCATGGCTGCGCCCAGTCGCACCACGGCGGCGGCGGCATCCTGCGCGAGGCCCCGACCCGGCGCAGTACGTCCGGCCAGAACGTCGGCCATCCGCGCTGCCGAAAACCAGAGCAGCACTGCCGACAGCAGTTTGATCACGACCCCGGCATGGACGGACAGCGTCAGCAACGGACGCGAATCGGGCGCGACGTAGACCTGCCATGCATCGACCGACAACGGCAATAGCCCAGCGAGCGCCTGCACGCCGAAAAACAGCGCCAGCAGACGACAACCCAGGTGACTCAGATGCCGAAGGTCCACAGCGACTCCCGATCGAGCCGCGACTATACGATGGGGACTAGGTCCGGCGGAGCGGACGCGCGGTGAGGCATGCAGTCCTGCGATCAGAACAGTCGCGGAACGAAGCGCGCGACGCGACGCTGATACTCCGCGTATTCGGGATACTTCGCCAACGAAATACGTTCGCCAAGATTGGCGCTGCCCTGGAACAGCAGGATCAGCAGCGCGCAGCCGGCGATGCTCCAGTTGAATCGCCCGGTCGCCACAACACTGAACAGAAAGAACACCACCCAGATCGACTGCTCGGCAAAGTAGTTGGGGTGTCGCGAGCGCGCCCACAGCCCGGTAGCGATGAAGCCCGGAGACGAATCATCGCCGCGGGCGACGCGCTGCCGTTTCTGTGCCTGGAAGTTCCACTGCTGCTGATCGGCAATGGTTTCAAAGGCCACCAACCCCAGATACGCCAGCGCCAGCAACCAATCCAGCATGCCCAGGGGACGCGTCGCGCCATGCACCATCAGCGCCGGCAATGCGATCAACAGCAGCAGCGCATTCTGGTACAGACAAATGAAGAAAAGGTTGAACAGCGTCCAGCCTAGCCGAGTGTTCAGCCCCGGGTTCTTGCGTACGTGGGCCCAGCGATAGTCCTCGTGTCCGGTCCAGAACTTCCAGCTGTATCCGCCGTGACGTGAGAAGTTGTAGGTCAGACGCACACCCCACACGGTAGCCAGCACCGCCATCAGTAGCATGCGCTGATCCATGCCCTCGTCACCCGCGCCTGCGACCGCGAGATACCAGGCATAAACCACCGGGGTGATGCTCCAGAGCTTGTCGACCTGACTGACATTGCCGGTGAGTTCGCCAAGCACAAAACACACGGCGGCAAAGCACAGCATGATGACGCCGACGGTGTGGAGCAGCCGCCATTGCTCGGCGCTGAGTGCGTGGTCGAACTTCAGGGCGAGCAGCGGAACCAGCACCAGCGTGACGATCAGCAATACTGCGGTCTTGCCCATTTTTCATTTCTCCGTAGAGCCACTGCTTGCGCCAGCCACCCGATCATTGAGCGGAACAACACCCCAGAATTGCTGTACCCCTTGCCGCACTACCGCGCCGTCAGCACCAACGCCACCGAAGCCGCATCCGCAAGCGCGCGGAGCTGCAACACTTCGGCGTCCGGCGCAGATACGATTTCAGCGCCTTCAACACTGGCGTCGTAGCCGCTGGGATAGTGTCGGCGTGGCACCCAGACTTCGGTCTGCAAGGCATGCATGTCGCGGCCCGAGCCATCGGCCGCCACGGTCAGATAGTTCAGCTCGAATCGACGGCTCCCGGCATCAAAGGACCAGGACTCGGGCGTGCCGGCAACGCGTCGCGGGAACGGCCGCACCAGCGCGTCGAGCTTGGCCTGATCAAGATGTTCCGCGGTCGGCGGATTCGATGGGTGATCGATGACGCCTTCGTCCGGACGCTCGCAGCAGACGTCTTCGTTCCACCAGGCCCAGTACTGCCAGGACACCCGGTTGGCATCGGCCAGATCGACCATCCGCGTGATCGCATCGATATCGTCGGTCGCCCCGAACTCGCTGAGCAGCAGGGTCTGCGGGTATTTCTGCGCCTGCGCCTCGGCATTGCCGAACACGCCCTGCTCGAACAGCGGACCACACAGCGGGCCCAGGCCCAGTTCCGGCGGGAGGCCCACGACGCCGAACGGGCAGGCATAGTTGTGGAAACTGAGTCCGATGCCGTTGGCGGCGTGCAGCTCGCCA
>JBFFJL010000422.1:0-3522 GCA_041555955.1 Nevskiaceae bacterium | reverse complement strand
GGCGCGTGGATCGAAACTCGCAACGTGGATCGCATCCCTGATGGGCGGCCAGTCGCGCCCCTCGCGGGCGCGTGGATCGAAACAGCCACCGCGCGTGCGGATGCCTTAGCCCATTCGCGTCGCGCCCCTCGCGGGCGCGTGGATCGAAGCTGACGTGTCCCGGCGAGGATGGGACCCATATCACCGTCGCGCCCCTCGCGGGCGCGTGGATCGAAACAGGTGCTCGATGACTTTCTGCCGGGCGTGGGCGGTCGCGCGCCTTGCGGGGCCGTGGATGAACCGGTGAACCGGTGCCGCACCCGCGACGAGCGCATGGGCCGAAGCCCCTGGCTCTCTACATCCTGGGCGGCTTCCCAGATGCGGTCGGTCAAGTGTAGCGAGTGAAAATAGGCACATCGGCGTCTCGATAAGGCCTTTGGCCTACTCGACGTGAACGGGGGAGACGCTGAATTCCCGCGTTCTTCCAGGGGCGGTGGAGTGCTTCAAGTTGCTTGATCAGAGCGCGCGGGCCGCGGGATTGGTCGATCTACCCTTGCATTCCCGGCTGCAGTCGGGACAATTCCCGCTCTGGTGAGAGGATCGATGGATGAAACAGGTTTCCTTGGCGCGCTTTCTGATCGAGGCGCAGCGGGCGGGGCAGATCAATGCGGATCTGCGGTTGTTGATCGAGATCGTGGCGCGGGCGTGCAAGGCGATCTCGCATGCGGTCAGCAAGGGTGAGCTGGGCGGGGTGCTGGGCGATGCCGGTACCGGCAATATCCAGGGCGAGGCGCAGAAGAAGCTGGATGTGCTGTCCAACGAGATTCTGTTCGAAGCCAATGAGTGGGGCGGCCATCTGGCCGGTTGCGCGTCGGAGGAGGAAGAGCATCCGGTGCCGATTCCCAATGCCTACCCCAAGGGCAATTATTTGCTGCTGTACGATCCGCTCGACGGCTCCAGCAATATCGACGTGAACATCAGTGTCGGCACCATTTTCTCGGTGCTGCGCTGCCCGGAAGGCGTGACCGAGCCGACCGCGGAGCATTATCTGCAGCCGGGCACGGCGCAGCTGGCGGCGGGGTACGCGGTGTACGGGCCTAGCACGATGCTGGTGCTGACGGTGGGGCACGGCACGCATGCATTCACGCTGGATCGCGAGCTGGGCTCGTTCATCCTGACCGAGCGCGATATGCGGATTCCGGATGACACCAAGGAGTTCGCGATCAACATGTCGAACATGCGGCACTGGTATCCGCCGATGCGCAGCTACGTCGACGAACTGCTGGCGGGCAGGACCGGGCCGCGCGGCAAGGATTTCAATATGCGCTGGGTCGCGTCGATGGTGGCCGATGTGCATCGCATCCTGTCACGCGGCGGCATTTTCATTTATCCGCGCGATACCAAGGATCCGGACAAGCCGGGCAAGCTGCGGCTGATGTATGAGGCTAATCCGATGAGCTTCATTGTCGAACAGGCGGGTGGCGCGTCGACCAACGGGCTGCAGCGGATGATGGAGATCCAGCCCGAGGGGCTGCACCAGCGCGTGCCGGTGTTCCTGGGCTCGAAGAACGAAGTCGAGGTGGCGACCCGCTACCATCGCGATGCGCAGGACTAAGGGCAGGCATTCGACGTGACTACACCGGGATACCGTCTGAGGCGGGGGCTCGCACCGTTGGCGATTGCGCTGGGTCTGTGCGGCTGCGACGGCACGGTTGCCGTCGATCTGACGGTGTCCGGTGCGGATGTCTTTGATGTAGCGAGTCTGCCGATCGACGGCATCGAATTCCGTAATGTCAGCGGGGGCACCGCGGCGTTGCGTTTCAGCAACTCGCGCAAGCTGAATCTGCTGGATGCCCGCGATGGGCAGGCGGTTGGTTTGGTGTCGGACGACCGCCTGCCAGAGAACACCTATGACGGTGTGCGTCTGCTCCTCAGCAGCGGCGATGTGGCTGATTCAGCGCGCTTTCAGCGCATCGACGGTGAATCCGCCCCGGTGACGCTGGGCGCGGGCAGCTATGCGCCGATCGACTTGAAGGTGCGTCAGGATGACAGCTACAGCGTGCTGCTGACGCTGGAACTGCCGTTTTCGGTGTCGCTGGTGCGTGCGGCGGGTGATCAGCTGTTCCGGCCCGCCCTGCGTGCGGCGGAATCGGATCTGGCGGCGTCAGTTTCGGGCACCGTTGACGACAGTCTGGCAGAGGCCAGTGGCTGCTCGGATGATGACGGAGGCCGGGCGGTCTATGCGTTTCCGGATCAGACCGATGTGTTCGATGACTACAACACCGCCAGCGGCTCGTTGTTTCAGCCCGTGGCGGCGGCCGCGGTCAAGCGCAGTGGCTCGGGATACCGGTATGAGCTGCGCGGGCTGGCGGCGGGTCAATACGTGCTGGCGCTGACCTGTCAGGCCCATCTGGATAACCCGTTGACGCCGGATGCCTTGAGTTTTGTCGAGCCGACGACGGTGTCGCTCAAAGACGGCGAAGACGCCACGCTGGATCTGCCGGATACCCAATAACAGATCGCCGCGATCCGAAAGGACTCGCGGCGATGAGTGAGCAGCGGTCTGGCGGTCAGTTTTTCTGTTCGAGCTTGCAGGTGCTGAAGCCGAACAGGGCATATGGCGGGCAGAACCGGAACATGCCGGTCATCATCGGAACGATGCCGATCCATGCCCAGATCGGGCCGCCAGCCAGTGCCCAGACAATCAGCGCCGCGCCGACGCTGACGCGGAGGATGCGATCAATACCGCCTACGTTTGCCTTCATTGCGTGATCTCCTGATCTTGGTCGGGCCGTGCGCAGTATCCTCGCCGCCGACCCGATCAGGATTGACGTGGATCAAACGCGAAGCGCTGCTGCATGTCCGCGTAGAACTTGCGGTCGTCGTCGTTGGCCGGCGGCGGCGTCACCACCTGCAGGGTGACGTACTGGTCTCCGGCGGTATGGCCGGGCAGGCCCCGCCCCTTGAGGCGCATCTTGCGGCCGCTCTGGCTGCCTTCCGGCAGGTTCAGCTCGACCGAGCCGCCCAGCGTCTGCACCGGGACGCGCCCTCCCAGCGCGGCTTCCCATGGCGCCACCTTGAGCGTGTAGTAGATATCGCGGCCCTCGACTTCGAATCGCGGATGCGGTGCGAACTCGATTTCCAGCAGTAGAGCGCCGCCATGCTGGCCTTGGTCGGCCAGACGGATCGACTTGCCTGCGGTGATGCCCTTGGGAATGCGGACGCTGAGTGTGCGTCCGCCGACATTGATCTGCTTTTGCGCGCCGTTGAACGAGTCTTCCAGCGAGATGGCCAGCCGCGCGCGGGTGTCCGCGGCCGGCTCGTCCATTGTCATGTCCTGGAAGTTGCCGAAATGGGCGCCGCCCATGCGTGCGCCACCGCCTGGCATGCCGCCACCCATGCCGCCCATGCCGGCGGCGCCGCCGAACAGCTGAGAGAAGAAATCTGAAAACCCGCCGCCGCCGAAATCGCCGGCGCCACGGCCGCGGCCCTGGCTGAAACCAGTGTTCCAACCGGGCGGTGGCTGGAAGTTCTGTCCGCTTT
>JBFFJL010000421.1:0-3531 GCA_041555955.1 Nevskiaceae bacterium | reverse complement strand
TCAAAATGACCGCAGCACAACCGGGCCTGTGTGACAGCAAACCGCTTACTGCTTCAGATCGAAACGGTCGGCATCCATGACCTTGACCCAGGCTTTGACGAAGTCGTGCACGAACTTCTCCTGCGTGTCGTTCGAAGCGTAGTACTCCGAAACCGCGCGCAGTTCGGAATTGGCTCCAAACACGAGGTCAACCGGCGTTGCGGTCCACTTGCGCTTGCCACTCTGGCGATCGCGGCCTTCGTACAAGCCTTCGGTCGACGCCTTCGACCACTGCGTCGACATGTCGAGCAGGTTGACGAAGAAGTCATTGCTCAGCGCGCCCGGGCGACGGGTAAAGACGCCGTTCGCCGAACCGTCCGCATTGGCGTTCAGCACGCGCATACCGCCGACCAGCACCGTCATCTCCGGAACCGACAGCATCAGTGTATTGGCCTTGTCGACCAGCATTTCGGCCGGGGAGAGTCGGGCATCCTTGCTGTAGTAGTTGCGGAAGCCGTCGGCCTTGGGCTCGAGCATGCTGAAGGAGCCGACATCGGTCTTGTCCTGTGATGCGTCCATGCGGCCCGGCGTGAACGGCACCTCGATGTCGTAGCCCGCCTGCTTGGCAGCCTTTTCCACCGCAGCCGATCCGCCCAGGACAATCACGTCAGCGAGCGAGACCTTCTTGCCGCCGCCAAGGGACTTGTTGAAGTCCTTCTGCACGCGCTCCAGCTTGGCCAGCACCTTTGAAAGCGCTGCAGGATCATTGGCGGCCCAGTCCTTCTGCGGTGCCAGGCGGATGCGTGCGCCGTTGGCGCCGCCACGCATGTCGGTGCCACGGAACGACGCGGCCGAGGCCCACGCGGTGCGGACGAGTTCGGCGGTGGTCAGACCCGAGGCGAGAATCTTCGCCTTGAGCGCCGCCACATCCTTTGCGTCCAGCAGCGGATGGTCAACCTGCGGAACGGGATCCTGCCAGATCAGCACTTCAGCGGGTGCGTACTTGCCGAGGTAACGCGCGCGCGGCCCCAGATCGCGATGCGTCAGCTTGAACCAGGCTTTGGCGAAGGCGAGATCAAATTCCTCCGGGTTGGCGAGGAAGCGTTGCGTGATCGCGGCGTAGGCCGGGTCGGTCTTCAGCGCGATGTCGGTGGTGAACATGATCGGCGCGTGGCGCTTGCCCTTGATGTGCGCGTCGGGAACGAACTGCACTTCGGCAGCATTCTTCGGCACCCACTGGATCGCACCGGCCGGACTCTTGGTCTGCACCCAGTCAAAGGTGTAGAGGTTCGACAGGTACTGCATGCTCCACGCGGTCGGGGTTGCGGTCCAGGCGCCTTCCAGGCCGCTGGTGATCGTGTCCTCGGCATTGCCCTTGCCACACTTGTTCTTCCAGCCCAAGCCCTGGTCTTCGACCGCCGCGCCGGCAGGATCGGCACCGAGGCACTCGTCCGGCTTGTGTGCGCCGTGGGCCTTGCCGAAGGTGTGGCCGCCGGCGATCAGCGCCACCGTCTCTTCGTCATTCATCGCCATGCGGCCGAAGGTCTCGCGGATGTCCTTGGCGGCGGCCATCGGGTCGGGATTGCCGTTGGGGCCTTCCGGGTTCACATAGATCAGGCCCATCTGCACGGCTGCGAGCGGATTTGCGAGCTTGCGGTCGCCGCTGTGCCGCTCGTCGGCGAGAAACTTTGACTCCGGACCCCAGTACACCATGTCCGGTTCCCAATCGTCCGCACGACCGCCAGCGAAGCCGAAAGTCTTGAAGCCCATCGATTCCATCGCGACGGTGCCGGTCAGCACCATCAGGTCACCCCAGGAAATTTTGCTGCCGTATTTCTGTTTGATTGGCCACAACAGGCGGCGTGCCTTGTCGAGGCTGACATTGTCCGGCCAGCTGTTGAGCGGCTCGAAGCGTTGCTGGCCGCCATCGGCGCCACCGCGTCCGTCCTGCAGGCGGTAGGTGCCGGCGCCATGCCAGGCCATGCGGACGAAGAAGGGACCGTAGTTGCCGTAATCGGCCGGCCACCAGGGTTGCGAGGTTGTCAGCGCAGCCTTGATGTCCGTCTTCACCGCATCCAGATCCAGGCTCTCGAAGGCTTTGGCGTAGTCAAAATCCGCGTCCATCGGATTGGACGCAGGGTTGTGCTGCCGCAGCGGCGCCAGATCGAGCTTGTTTGGCCACCAATCCGCATTGGTCATGGCCTCACTGTTCGCGAACCCCGGCGTGGACAACAGCGCCGGGGATACCGCGACAGCAAGGGCTGCCAGTAGAAACCACGGTTTCTTTTGCATGAGTCGCATCTCCTCGTTGGGTCGTGTCTTTATTCGAACAACGGATGGGGTCATGTCCCACCGACGCCACCAGCCGTTCAGCCCGGATTTCCCACCATCACACGCGCCCGAAGCGACGGGGCGTCGGTACAGCGTGTGATGGCTTCGCTCTGAGCCAAGATCCAATCTAGAGACCAACGATCCATTTGTGAAATTAATTCTTTGAATGCGATCGATTTGTTTTTTGTATGCGCCACGCGGCAGGCACGCCAGACCATCCGGTGTGAATGCCAAGCGCGCAACACGGGCAGACCCTCGCCACGAACGGGCTGGGCGACGCTTCTGCCCCGAACGTCAACGCACCGGGAGCGCCTCAGTCGTCAAGCTTGTGCCGATGCCCTTCATCCTTCAGTGAGAACGGCGTGAAGTGGGTGCCCTCGTCGTAGATGTCCACGCCCTCGGCATGCTTGAGGCGGTTGACGACGAAATAGGTCACCGGCGTGAACACGACCTCGACCGACAGCTTCATGACGAAGTTGAAGATCACCACCGCGATCAGCGCGTCATTGGTCCAGACGCCGAAGAACGCGATCGGATAGAACAGCAGCGAGTCGGCACCCTGGCCGGCGATGGTCGAGCCGATCGTGCGCGTCCACAGGTAGCGGCCCTGGGTCCACAGCTTCATCTTCGCCATCACGTAGGAATTGACGAAGTCGCCAACCCAGTAGGCCAGAATGCTGGCGGCGACAATGCGCGGCGTATTGCCGAACACGATTTCCAGCGCCGGCTGCAGGGTCTGGTTCCACGGCTCGTCCGGGCTTGGCGTCATGCCGACGACGATGGTCGACATGATCGTGGCGAAGATCATCGCGCCGAAGCCCGCCCAGATCGCACGGCGGGCGCGGGCATAGCCGTAGACCTCGGTCAGCACGTCGCCAAAGATGTAGGCGATCGGAAAGAACAGATTGCCGGCGCCGAAATTCAGCGGCCCGAACAATGGCAGCGTAATCGTGCACACCTTGCCCGGACCGATCAGGTTCGAGCACAGCAGCACCGCGACCATGCCCGCGACCAGAAAGTCGTAATACCGAAATGCGCGCTGCATGGCGCTCCCCATCACTCGATCCGCTCAAGCTAACCGATCGCCCGCCGCGCGGGAATACGCGCTGGCGGACGGAAGATATCGGTTACAGGAATTCCTTCGGATGCGGCAGCGGCTCCGGCGCCTCGAGGTCTTCCGGCTTCCATTGATGCGGAAAGCCCTCGATCGACCCAACCACC
>JBFFJL010000420.1:0-3568 GCA_041555955.1 Nevskiaceae bacterium | reverse complement strand
GGGTTCAGCGGATAGGCTGCGTGGAAGTCGCGATAGGAATCGTTGTCCGCGTAGGCGACGAGCCACGGGTAGACGAGGAGCTGGACCAGCGGCTGGGGGTCGCCGCTCTTCTTCAGCGCGTGGGTGATGCAGGCCGCGAGTCCGCCGCCCGCCGAGTCGCCGCCGACCGCGAGTCGCGCCGGGTCCGCCCCGATCTCCGCCGCGTGGGCCATCGCCCAGCGGTACGATCCAGCGGAATCGACTTGTCGAATCCGGCGTCGACATGCGTCCCTGCAGCAAACCATGCAAAAACCGCGGTCAGTACCCCGAGCAGCAAGAGCATCGGCACGCGCTTGCCGTAGACCACCGGCTCGACGACAGCGAGGATCTTCTCCTGCGAAAACATTGCTTTGCCAGCCATAAGCTGTGCCCCCTAAATCGAATGCGAGAATAAGTGCCGCGGCCTACTGCAAGCCGATGTGCTGCACGCCGGATTCCCCCACGGCGAGCAGTTCTCCTCCAAACACAATCGCCGACGACAGCGGCGTTCCCGCCTTGGATTTGATCACGCGCACGTTCTGCGCGATATCGTCCATAGCCAGCACGTTGCCATTGAGTCCGACCAGGACAACCTTGCCATCTTCAGTTTGCGTCGCCCCAAACATCGAGGCCACCGAATCGGTGGTTACTTCGGTCCAGTTTCCAGCAGCGACATCGTCGGCGACGAACATATTGCCGCGTAGTCCATAGATCAGCGCACCCGCAGCACCGATCGGCACCGCGCCGAACAAGGAGCTGTCGTAGGGCGCTTCAAGCTTTTTCCAAGTCTGTCCCTGGTCGGTCGACAGCGCCAAGGTGCCGGATTCGCCAACGATCATCAGCGTGCCGTTGGCAAGCGCCGTGATGGCATTGAAATGCCATTCGTCGTCGCGGATCGGCGATTCCACCTCGGTCCAGCTCTGCCCGCCGTCGGTGGTCTGATAGAACAGCGCATAGGCGCCGACCGCAAAGCCGCGTTGCTCGTCCAGGAAAAGAACATCCAAGAATGGCTTCTCCAGTTCCGGCGCAAAGTTTTGCAGGACCCAGCTCTGTCCGCCGTCCACGGTATGCAGGATGACCGCATCGTGCCCAACGACCCAACCCTGGTTGGCATCGACAAACGTCACGGCGGTCAGCGGCGAACGCGTTGGAACCTGAACCTGTGCCCACCTGCGTCCGTCGTTCGAAACGATGACGGCCCCGCGATCGCCCACGGCAACCAGATGCTCGCCGGTATTGACGACGTCCAGCAGCAGACTGCTGGGGGTCAATGCCATGATTTCTGACGGCAGGGACTTGACGACCTCCTGCACGGACTCTCCCGAGTCGGGCGGCGTGTCCTGTGCTTCGTCCTGCGCGCCGGCCCAACTGCTCAGCGCGAGCATCGCGGCCCCGGCAGCTGCAAGCCACGTTCTCCTGAATATGCTCATTACGATCCCCTCAACGTTCGCGCAAACCGCGCGAGAACAACAACAATGATTTCTCTCCGCCCGATCGAGGCTGGCCCGCCACCGCGTCGGCCCAACTGCTATTCAGCTCAGTTTTTCGCCAACCTTGAAACGCTACCGGGCGCAAAATGATCCACATCGAATGGCATCGCGACCGTCTCCGGATCCTCGTTGTTGAGCGCCTGCACAAGATAACGATTGCTCTGAAGATCGTACACTGTTTCACAAATCGGAAGCTCGTATGGCACATCGAAGGCGATCACGGTATGCGCTTCCTGCATTCGCCATAGATGATCACGTCCGTCAAAGACGTCGACCACCCGAATCTGCCAGCCGTCTTCATCAATGTAGAAACGCCGCTTGCGATACTGATGCGTCATATTCGGCCGCAGTGTGGCGTCGACCACCCAGACACGCCGCAGCTCGTAGCGCGTCAGGTCCTGCGCCAGATGACTGCGCTGGACGATGCCGGGATAGCGCCGTCGATCATCGTGCAGTCGGTAGCTGTTGGCGGGAACGTAGAGCGTCTGCTTGCCGATCAGTTTCCATTCATAGCGATCCATCGCGCCGTTGAACATGTCATTCTGATCAGTCGTTCCCAACCCGTCGGCACCCACCAGGGGATTGTCATAGGCCAGATTCGGCGCGCGCCGCAAACGCCGCTGACCAGGGCTGTACTGCCAGGCCCGACGCTCCTGATCCAGCGGATTCATGGTTTCGTGGATCAGAACCACAGATCCAGCCAGACGCTCCGGATCGGTCACGACCTGCAGCAGATACAGCAGGACACCCCCCCGATCCGCAGGCTCGATATCGCTGCGACTGTAGTTGAACAAGACGTCTTCACGTAAGCGTGTCCGGTTGTAGTCCCCCGATGCCGCCACCGCAAACTGGTTGCGCCAGCGCTGCACCGATACATCGCGAAATCGGGTCTTGTGATTCCAGATCACCTCATGGCCGTTGGCGGGGATCGGAAACGGAACCCCCAGAGATGCGCCGGCAATCGCTTCGCCGTTGGCCTGTAACTCGGCTTCAAGTGCATTGCGTCGGCTCGCCGCATACACTGCGGGAGGATTGGCAAAACTTCGCCGTGTCGCATAGACCGGCATCCGGTAGGTTTCAGGGTATCGCTGCAACAATGCGAGCTGCCCCGCACTCAAATGCTGGCTGTATTGCTCGGCGTTTTTCGCTGTGATGATGAACTGCGGGAGATCATCCGCATACGGATCGCAGTACCGCCCACCCGTGCCGCTGAAACATGCGGGGGGGCGCAGCAATCCGCCGTCCCAGGACGGAATGACACCGTCAGCACTGGGGCCGGCTTCTGCACCGACCGGCGTCAGCTCCACGCCTAGTCGCGCTGTCTGATCCTCGGGCACTTTCGCAACGGCAACCGACGATACGATGACCCATGCGGCGACCGCGGCCCACCCGGGGAGACGATGAGTGCGGAGCCCCCGAACAACAGGTTTGTGCATCAGAACTGATAACCCAGATAGAGCAGCAAGTAATCGCGATCGTGTAGCGAATCGCGCCGGTGATTGCCGGTGTACCAGGTATACCGAATCTCACCGCTGTATTTTGACAGGTAGTCCCAGCGAATGCCCGACAGAATCTGCTTGCGGCCCTCGACAAAGTTCTGCCCCAGCCCCGGCGCCACACCCTCGACGTCGTGGAAGAATGCATTCAGCAGTTCCAGATTCACCCCGTAGAACGCATTGTCGTAACGCGTCAGGGTAACGAAACGATACCCATACGAGATTTCGGTACCAAAACCGGCCTGGTCGGGATGCGCCGTAGGATTCTGCCGCAGGTTCGGATCGGAGCCGTTGGTGCTGGGATCGTTTGGATCAGTGCGCACGTCGATCGGATTGATTCCGGTCGTACCGTCGGCGCCACCCGAAACATGCGTATTGACCCCCGCTCCCTGGAACTGCAGCTCATCGATCGACGGCATGCCGAAGACCTGCGTCATGCCCAGTTCCAGCAAGGCAACGATCTGCGTGGCGCCAATTGGATTGGTGCCGCCGAAGGTTTTCAGGAAGGTGGTGCCGAGCTGGCCAACCTTCATGCGCTCATATCCGGCGATGTAGTCGCCGGGG
>JBFFJL010000419.1:0-3568 GCA_041555955.1 Nevskiaceae bacterium | reverse complement strand
GTCGTTGTCGTCGATGTTGATGTAGCCAGCTCCCATATACGCGCCGAGACCTTCGACGATGGTCTGATCGTATTCGAAATGAATGCCGTAGCCGTCTCGATGATTTTCGGACGACAGCACGCCGGAATCCCATTGATGCGTCATGCCGACATACTCGGCACGCAGCTTGATCAGGCTGCGTGCGGCGGCGATTGGGGCCGCGTAGCCAAACCCTGCGCGGTATTCGGTCACGTCCAGATCAATGCCCCGTGCATCGGTGGGAACGTACTGCGCTTCGAGTTGTATAAAGGTGCCTTCGGTCAGCCCCGTCATATAGCGCAGGCCGCCGCCGATGCCATCAAAGTCTTCGGCATACCGACCGTCGATCGTCAGCGCCGAACCATAGACGTCGAACTTGCCAAAGGTGTCATTGGCGGCGGTCGCGGCCGTGCTGGCCGTCAACAGGGTGGCAACTGCAAGCAATGATCGAGCTTTCATACGTTCTCCTGAGGCTTCGCAATGCGTCGAATTTCACGCGAGCATAGCGCATGCGTGCGAATCGCATCCAAATCCTCCGTACCGACGACAAACGCGCTCCGAACCGGCTATGCGCCCTGAGTGAATACCGGCCAGGAATCAACGATGCGGCCCTCGTCATAGACCGCTATGTCGCCGAACTGAAGGAACACGAATTCGCTCTGATGCGGCCGATAAAACACAAAGTCGTCGACGGCCAACTGCACCTGCTCGGACCCATTGAGCATTTCCTGATTGGTGGAGTGCCCCCAGATCGCGTTGTGCTGCAGGCCCGGCGGCGAAATCGTATCCGCATGCCAGTAGCCGCCATAGGTATAGAACGTACGGGCGGTATTCGGATCCCAGCGCGCAAACACGCCAGTCATCGATTCCAGGCCGGGCAGATCGGTGCGATCCAGTGCCTTGAGGACCGGCGTGGCGATGTACGCCGCAGGGCGGTGATCGGCCAGCGTCGGCTTGTCGAAATCGGTGGGCATCACCAGCCCCGAACCCATCGACACTTCGTTGCACGGCGATGCGTCGGTATATAGCTCGTAGGTCGAGCTGCCCCCGGCATTGAGCACCAGCGAGTCAGGATCAAAAGCCGAACCCAGCAACTCGCGCGCCGCATCAACGCACGACGAATACTGCGCCATCGCCTGATCCAGCGCCTTTTGCGGCCCGCCGAGAATGACAGGCATTTTCGACGCATGCGCTTCATATCCCATGAAGCCGGAAAACTGCATCGACGGCTCTGCTTTGAGTACCTGAATCGCTTCTGCCACCGCCGATGCGGTGCGGAAGCCGCCGCGACGCAGTCCGATGTCGAGCTCAAGATTGACCCGCATCGGCGCACTGCCTGCCGCCACGTTGGCTTGCGCGAGGTCGCGGTATTCCTGCAGGCGCTGCGGCGTGTCAATCAGCCAGTCGATCTGCGCCGCCGGGTCGAATTCCGCTGCATTCGACAGGTGATCGAAGAATCGCGATGCAGCGCCAATCGGCATCGGCTTTCCGACCAGCAGATGTGCATCCGACATCTGCTGCGCCACCAGATTCAGAAACGGCTGGTGAAACACCATCAGACGATCGGTGCCGGTCTGCTGGCGCACCATACGGATCAGATCCAGGCTCGGTAGCGACTTTGCGACGATACGGTAATGCTTGTTCCCTGGCAGATTTTCCTTCAGGCGACTGATGTTGTGCAGCAACGCCGCGCGATCGATCACTAGAGTTGGGCGAAACAGATCTGCATCGCGCAACGCGCTCTGCATGCGCAGAAACGCCTCACCGTGCCCACCGCCATGTTCACGCGGCTTCAACGCTAAAGCCGCGGCGACCGGCGCCAACAGCGCGGCACCGACGAGCGCGCGGCGGCGCCGGTTGACGGGTTGATTAGACAAGACCGAATACCTTTTTCAGATGTGCGTTAAGCATGCGGCCCTGAGGATCCAGCGCCTCGCGAACCGACTGGAACTGCTTCCACTTGGGATAACGCTGGCTCAGCACATCAGCGCCCAACGTATGCATCTTGCCCCAGTGCGGTCGACCTTGAACCGGTTGATACAGCGCCTCGATGTCACTGAAGTATGGCAGCGGGTCTTCGGCGAAATACCGATGCACTGCGATCGAACCGGAATGCGTGTGCCCCGAAAACGGGCTCAACCACGCATCGTCACCACGCACGACGCGAACCTCGATCGGAAAGAACACCTCATGATGCTTTGATTCGACACGTTGGCGAACCTGTTTGAGCGTCGGCAGCAAATGCTCGCGATCAAAGTGGTATTCCATCTCGTTGAAACGCACTGCGCGATCTGATGGAAAAACCTTGTACCACACGTCAACTGCTTCTTCCGGCTGATAGTCTGCAGTCGCACGGTTCAGCAGCCAGCGCCGCGCGCCGGGCCACCAACCCAATACATCACGCAGCTTTTTCATCTGCATCACCGCATCGTTGTCCGGCTCGGCGGTACGCGGGCGCAGCGGCTCGTCGGTCGGATTGATCGTGATCGCCACCCCGCTGTCGCAGTTGGGCAGGAAGTACATCTCAAAACTGTGATTGGCGGCAGCGAGCTCATCGAAACGTTCAATGAGCTGGTCCACCGGCTCCAGCCAGACCTTGCGCTTGAGGCGGTGCGTCGGCACGTTCTGGAACGTCACCTGAGTAATCACGCCCAGACTGCCCATCGAAACGCGGGCGGCATCAAAGATCTCGGGATTCTGCGTGCGACTGCAGTCGAGCACGTCGCCGGATGGCGTCACCAGCCGCAACGCGGTGAGGAACGAATGCAGTGCGCCCAGTTCGGCGCCGGTGCCGTGGGTGCCGGTGCCGATCGCACCGCCAATCGACTGCTCGTCGATGTCCGGCATGTTCTGCAGGGCCTGCCCGACGCCGTCGAGCACTTCACCGATTTGGCCAAGCTTGGTGCCTGCACCAAAGCTCGCTGTCATCGTTGCGGTATCGTGCGACAGCAAGCCGGAAAAATGACGCAGCGACACGATGGTGCCATCTGTCGGCACCAACGGCGTGAACGAATGGCCGGCGCCGACCGGGCGGATCGGACCGGCTCCAGTCTTCAGCAGCTCGGCCAGCTCATCCTCGGACCTGGGCGCCGTCCGCGACTGCGGCAGGCAATGCTGGTAACCGGACCAGTTCTGCCAGGGGATACGGCGTTTTCCCTCCGGCCCAACGCTGGTGACCGGTGCTTTCGGCATCTCCGATGCACCGTAATCGTCACACGCAGTCAGGCCACCGGCCAAGGCCGCACTGAACGTAGCGGCCAGAAACTCTCGTCGGTTCATTCCTTTCCCCATGGGACGCTCAATCGGCGGTCGACATGAAATCGATCAACGCCAGAAAATCATCTTCGCTGCAGTCCATGCACGACCCCAACGGCGGCATTCCCTTGTATCCGTTGATGGTGTGATCGAGCAGCGTTTCGGTGCCCTGTGCCAGACGTGGCGCCCAGTCATCCGGGCGCCCGGATAGCGGCGCCCCACTCAGCGGTGCGGTGTGACATGCCTTGCAGGTCTGCTCGTACAAACGCGCCAGATCGGGATCTGCAGGCAGTCG
>JBFFJL010000418.1:0-3615 GCA_041555955.1 Nevskiaceae bacterium | reverse complement strand
GTACTTCCGCGACCGCGGCGGTCACGCGCTGGTCGTGATCGACGACCTCAGCAAACATGCGGCCACGCATCGCGAGCTGGCCCTGCTGACACGCCAGCCGCCGGGGCGCGAAGCCTATCCGGGCGACGTGTTCTATGTGCATGCGCGCCTTCTCGAACGCGCCGCAAAGCTGTCCATGGAAGAGGGTGGCGGTTCACTGACGGCACTGCCAATCGCCGAGACCCAGGCCGGCAATCTGTCGGCGTACATTCCAACCAATCTGATCTCGATCACCGATGGTCAGATCGTGCTCGACCGCAAGCTGTTCGATGCCAATCACAAGCCTCCGATCGACACCGGCCTGTCGGTCAGCCGCATCGGCGGCAAGACCCAGACCGCGGCGATGCGTCAAGCGGTGGGATCGATGCGGCTGGACTACGCGCAATTTCTCGAACTCGAACTGTTCTCGCGTTTCGGCACCACGGTCGAAGCGCGCGTGCAAGCACGCCTCACGCGTGGCCAGCGCATCCGCGCACTGCTGACGCAACCGCAGTACGCGCCGCTGTCGGCAGCCGAGCAGCTGGCGCAACTGCATCTGCTGCGCAGTGGCGCGCTTGATGAACTGCCGGCCAGCACGATCCCGCAGCTGCGCGAACGCCTGCCGGACTGGCTCGCCGGTAACGGCCAGCGTTTTGCCGAGACAGCGATTGCCGACGCACCGATTCCGGACGAGTTGCTGAAGCAGAGCATCGCTTCGCTGATCGCGCTGGCGCAGAGCCTGGCGACGGACACACCGACGTGACCACGCAAGACCCACGACTGGCGGATCGCATCAACAGCGTGCAACAGCTATCCGGCGTGGTTGGTGCCATGCGTGGTATTGCTGCCGCACGCGCCCAACATGCGCGGCACCAGCTTGAAGGCATCCGCGCCTACGCGGACATCATCGCCGACGCGATCTCGCAGGCGCTGACGCTGGACCCGGCATCAAACACGGCAGCGGCTCCAGTCTCGGGACAAGCGCGCGCCTGCGTGATGTTCTGCTCGGAGCAGGGTTTCGTTGGTGCGTTCAATGATCACGTTTGCGAAGCGGCGCTGCCGCTGCTCGAGGCGGGCGGACAGGCCTTTGTCATCGGCCAGCGCGGCCTGCGCCTGCTCGGCACCCTTGGCCACGCGGCGCAATGGTCGTCGACGATGATCGCGCAGGCCGGCAACTCCCGGGCTCTGGCTGACCGGATCAGCAAGGCACTGGTCGATGCGCTGGCTGCGGGCCGCATCGGCGGCGCCGATCTGGTCCACACGGTCAGCCGCGGGCCGCACCTGGAAATCGTGCAGCAGTCGCTGCTGCCGCTGGACCCCACGGTGTTCCAGCGGCATCGTGCCGCCGCGCCCCCAATGACCTATCTGCCGGCGCCGGCGCTGCTGCGCCAGCTCGCCAGCGAATACCTGTTCGCTCAACTGGTGGCCGCGACGGTGGAAAGCCATGTCGCGGAAAATCAGGCGCGGATGCAGGCGATGGCCGCGGCACAGGACAACATCGCGCATCGACTGGAACACCTGCGTCTGGATCAGCAGATCCAGCGGCAGGATGCGATCACCGACGAGCTGATCGAGCTCGCCGCAGGCGTGCTGTAGTGATCATTGCAGTGAGTGGCTGGTTCGCACTGAATCTCGGCGACGCCATGCTCGCCGGCCCCGAACTGGAAAGGATTGCATCGGCGTGCACCGAGGCGTGGAAGCAGCACGGCGCGCCCGACAGTTTTGCCGTTTACTTCCGCCACGAATCCGACGGCAGCCTGCACTGCAGCGTCAAAATCTATTTCCCGCCGACAGCGACAACAATTGCGACGACCTTCGGAGCCACGCCCTGCAATCCACCAGGGGCCGATGGCCTGGGCCTGCTTGCAGGCTCACAAACCGCGAGGGATGTCCTGCTTGCCGGGCTTCGCTGAGGCCATCCACTTCAGCCAACGCGGCACGCGTTGAATCCTTCACACCTCGTGCCGGTACGGCAGGCTTGACGTCACATCACTCCCGTATACTCAGGGACACTTCGATCGACAGCGACTGCCCCTGCCGTGCGGCGTCTAGATGCTGTCCTGATCCGTTCACGACTCCGTCTACAGGTGCTCCGATGCGTTTCGCCATGCCGCTGAAGAATCGATTGCTGAACTCCGCACTGGTCGGCGCCCTGACCGCCGGCCTCGGCGCCTGCGGTTCCAGCGATCCGGCGGGCGACTCAAACTCACCGCCACTGGGCGCGGAAAAGCTGAGCGTGGTCGTGCTGGTCATCGACAGCCTGATGCCGTCGGACATTGGCCTGCAGACACCGACGCTGAGTGGCCTGATCGCGGAAGGCACGTTCTATCCTGAGAGCCGTTCGGTGTTCGCCGCCGAAACGATACCGAATCATGTGGCGATGATGACCGGCGTCTATCCCGAGCGCAGCGGCATCACCGGCAACAACTTCATCGACTTTGACGATCCCGCCGGCCCCACCGACAATGATCTGTCGCTGCCGGAGAAGCTGACGGCGAAGACGCTGTTTACCTTCATCAACGAGCAGTGCCGCGGCAGTGGCATCAATCCGGACATCCGCCACGGTGCGACGCTGTCGAAGAAGTACCTGTACGAAGTATTCGCCGGCGACGACGCCGATCCGGAGCGCCAGAACGACGACCCCGCGGTGTTCAACGTCGCACCCGACAGCCATTGGGACCCGACCACCAGCCCGCTCTACATCGGCCCGCTGTTCGAGTACACGCCGGACCGGCCGACGATGCAGCAGGCGTTGACGCAGCTGCCGGATGCGGACTTCTTCTTCGTCAACCTCGGCAGCGTGGATCGCAACGCGCACGCCTTCGGCGCAGCCGGACGTGGATTGCAGCTGCTGGAAACCGACAGCCTGGTGCAGCAGATGGTCGACGCGCTGAAGGCCTCCGGACGCTGGGACCGCACCGTCATGCTGGTGGTCAGCGACCATGGCATGGACTTCACCCTGCCGGGCCCCCTGCAGTCCGTCACCGCTCAACCGACGCTGGATGCGCTCGGCGCCTGTTATGCACCGATGCAGGCGGTTCAGGGCGGCGGCACCGACAGCATCTATGTCACCGATCGCAGCCTGCCGGACGACCAGAAGCGTGAAGCGCTGCATGCGGCACGCAGCTGCCTGATGGGACTGGCCGACTGCGACACGCTGTGCGCTGGCGCATCGCGCCCGACCAATGCCGCCGACATCGTCTACGCCTGGTATACACAGGACGATCCGACCGACCCGACCGGCAACATGCCGGACTCGATCCGTTCACAGCACCAAAACTTCGGAGATCTGGTGCTGGTGGCCTCGGATGGCCTGAAATTCTCCGACCCGACGCCGCTGAGCAATCCGATTCCGGGCAATCACGGCCAGATCGCAACGATCCACAATTTCATGCTGGTTACCGGCGGCTCGCCCTGGGTCAAGAAAGGTCTTACGGTGACACCTTCCGTACCCTCGCCGGATCTGCTGGACCGTCTGCCAGAACAGAGCGAGACGATCGACGTCGCGCCCACCGTCGCGTGGCTGCTCGGGCTAGGCCTGAAGGCGTCCGACTTTCCGGACGGCAGGACGTATGACGGCCGCGTGCTGAGTCAGGC
>JBFFJL010000417.1:0-3627 GCA_041555955.1 Nevskiaceae bacterium | reverse complement strand
GTCGAATCGCCCGCCAAGGCCAAGACGATCAAGAAGTATCTGGGCAAGGATTTCGAAGTCCTGGCCTCCTATGGTCACGTGCGCGATCTGGTGCCTAAGGATGGCGCTGTCGACGTCGCCAATGGCTTCGAAATGAAGTACCAGGTGATCGAAAAGAACGAAAAGCACGTTCGCGCGATCATCTCGGCGCTCAAGGATGCTGATGAATTGTGGCTCGCGACCGACCCTGATCGCGAGGGGGAAGCGATTTCCTGGCATCTGGCCGAGCTGCTGCGGGAAAAGAACCTGCTGAAGAACAAGCCGGTGCGGCGCGTGGTGTTCTACGAGATCACCCAGCGCGAAGTGCAGAACGCGATTCAGCATCCACGCGAAATCTCCGACGATCTGGTCAATGCGCAGCAGGCGCGGCGTGCTCTGGACTATCTGGTTGGCTTCAATCTGTCGCCACTGTTGTGGCGCAAGGTGCAGCCGGGGCTGTCGGCCGGGCGCGTGCAGTCGCCGGCGCTGCGGCTGATCTGCGAACGCGAAGAAGAGATCAAGGCCTTCCTGCCGCGCGAGTACTGGACGCTGGAAGCCCAGGCCGAGAAGGCCGGGCAGGGCTTCAGTGCCAAGCTGATCGAGCTCGCCGGGCGCAAAGCCGAGCAGTTCACGCTGAACAACACCGTCGGCGCGCTGACGGCGAAGAACATGGTCATGAAGGCCGCGCAGGGCGAGCTGTTGGTCGCTGCGGTCGACAAGAAGCAGCGCCGCCGCAACCCGGCGCCGCCGTTCACCACGTCCACCCTGCAGCAGGAAGCCAACCGCAAGCTGGGATTCACGGCCAGCCGCACGATGCGCACCGCGCAGCAGCTGTACGAAGGTGTCGATCTGGGTGGCGAAACCCTGGGTCTGATCACCTACATGCGTACCGACTCGGTCAATCTGGCGCAGGACGCGCTGGCCGACGTGCGCCAGACCATCGCGGATCAGTTCGGTGCCAGCTCGGTGCCGCCAGAACCGCGCTTCTTCAAGACCAAGTCCAAGAATGCTCAGGAAGCGCATGAAGCCGTGCGCCCGACTTCGGCGGCACGACTGCCCAGGGAAGTCGGCAAGTATCTGACGCCCGATCAGGCCAAGCTCTATGAGCTGATCTGGAAGCGCACCGTGGCCTGCCAGATGACCCAGGCGGTGTTCGACACGATTGCAGTGGAACTGCGTGCCGGCGCCGATCACGCGTTCCGTGCCAACGGCTCGGTGCTGATCGAGCCCGGCTTCATTGCCGTCTACAACCAGAGCTACGACACGCCAACCGGCAAGAGCGACGAGGACGACGAAAAGCGTCTGCCCGCGATGGAAGTCGGTGACCGCATTAAATTGCTCGATCTGGTCGCCGACCAGCACTTCACCGAACCGCCGCCGCGGTATACCGAAGCGAGCCTGGTGAAGACGCTGGAGGAGTACGACATCGGCCGTCCGTCGACCTACGCCAGCATCATCTCGACCCTGCAGGCGCGTGACTATGTGCGGCTGGAAGGCAAGGCGTTCACGCCGACCGACGTCGGCATGATCGTCAACCGCTTCCTGACCGAGCATTTCGGCCAGTACGTCGACTACGAATTCACGGCGCATCTGGAAGACGACCTCGACGCGGTATCGCGTGGCGAGAAGCAGTGGCGCCCGCTGCTGGCCGAGTTCTGGCAACAGTTCAAGCCGCGCATCGACGAGAAGATGGAGCTGTCGCGCTCGGAAGTGTCCGAAGCGCGTCAGATCGGTATCGATCCAGTGTCCGGCAAGCCGATCTCGGCGCGGCTTGGCCGCTTCGGACCGTTCGTGCAGATCGGAACCAAGGAAGACGAGGACAAGCCGCGCTTTGCTTCTCTGCGTGCCAACCAGCGCATCGACACCATCACGCTGGAACAGGCGCTGGCGCTGTTCACGTTGCCGCGTTCACTCGGCACTTTGCCCTCGGGCGAGGAAGTCCAGGTCAACATCGGTCGCTTCGGGCCGTATGTGCGTCACGGTTCCAGCTTCGTGTCGCTGAAGAAGGACGATGATCCGTACACGATCGAGCTGCCGCGCGCGATCGAGTTGATTGAGCAGAAGAAGGAAGCCCTCGAGGCGGCGACGATCAAGATTTTCGATGGCACCGAGATCCGCATCATCAAGGGACGTTTCGGGCCGTACATTTCCGACGGCAAGCGTCGTGCGCGGATACCCAAGGGGCGTGAGGCGGATACCCTGAGCGTGTTCGAGTGCGAGGCGTATCTGGCTGAAGCCGAAGCTGCGGCACCGAAGAAGGGCGGCAAGCGCGGCAAGGCGACAACCAAAGCCGCAAGCAAGACCGCGGCCAAGAAGGCGACCAAGACCGCAGCGAAAAAAGCCACCAAGAAAGCCACCAAGAAAGCGTCTCCGCGCAAGGCGACCAAGACCTTGGCAAAGAGGGCGAGCGATCCCGATGGTGGGGCTGACTGATCCGGGGATTCGTGCCGCATGAGCTTTGATATCGCGCCCTGGCAGTTGCACAAGGCTGGCGCGGCGCTGGCCGCGGGCGGCGTCATCGCCTGTCCGACCGAAGCGGTCTGGGGTCTGTCCTGTGACCCGATGAACCGCGCGGCGTGCATGCGACTGCTGGAGATCAAGCAGCGTGACTGGCGCAAGGGTCTGATCCTGGTGGTCGCCGCCTTCGAACAACTGCCGCTGTTTGTCGATCTGCCATCGAACAACGCGATGCGGCGTGCGACCGCGACCTGGCCAGGGCCGGCAACCTGGGTCTTTCCGGCCGCAGCGGATGCGCCGCCGTGGCTGACCGGTGATCACGACGGCATCGCCGTGCGGGTGACCGCGCACCCGGTATTGCGCGCACTGAGCCGGCGCTTTGGAGCGCTGGTATCGACCAGCGCCAATCGCAGTGGGCGGCCCGCAGCACGCAGTATCACCGAGGTGCGTCTGCAGCTCGGTGGCGAAGTCGATGTGATCATTCCGGGAGCGTTGGGCGGCCTGGCCAAGCCAACGACCATTCGTGATGTCACGACCGGACACATTCTGAGGCGCTGATGGATATCCAGGCGGTTGAAACCTATTTGCGCGACCTGCAGAACCGCCTGTGTGCGGGGTTCGAACAGGCCGACGGTCAGGCGCAGTTTCGTGCCGACGTCTGGACCCGCCCGGATGGTGGCGGTGGCGAATCCCGCGTGTTGAGCGGCGGCGCGGTGTTTGAGCAGGCCGGAGTGAATTTCTCGCTGGTGCATGGGGATCGTCTGCCACCGAGCGCCAGCGCGCATCGGCCGCAACTGGCCGGGCGCCACTGGCGCGCGATGGGTGTCTCGGTGGTGCTGCACCCGCTCAATCCTTATGTGCCGACTTGTCACGCCAACGTGCGGTTCTTCGTCGCCGAGAAGGATGGCGAAGCCCAATTATCTCTATGGTTGCATCGGAGCCGACATCATCTTTGCAAAAGGCCTCGCCAGGATCCATGACCACTCCCACAACTGGCTTGTGGGATTCTCGGTATTGGAGGAAGCCAGCTCCCCGCCACAGGAAGCGTTTGCCTATGGCTACCTGAGCCATCTGGCGGCAGACACCGTTGCACACAATTATTTCATACCCGAATGTTACGTGCGAACCTACCCGGCCAAGACCCTCCGGCAT
>JBFFJL010000416.1:0-3630 GCA_041555955.1 Nevskiaceae bacterium | reverse complement strand
GTCGCCGATCGCCAGGCGCAGGCCTTCGACCGCATGAATCTGCCATGTGCCTATGTCGGCACCCTGGGGTTCGGGCGGATCGGCCAGTTCGATCAGGCAACCCACACGACGCCGGATGCGGTGACGCTGCAGGCGCAACTGGCGCGGGCGGTGGCGACCGGAGCAAAGGCCTGCGCGATGGAAGTGTCGTCGCATGCGCTCGATCAGCAGCGCGTCGCCGGCGTTCAGTTCGACGTCGCGGTGCTGACCAACGTCACGCGGGATCATCTGGATTATCACGGCACTGTCGAGCACTACGCTGCGGCCAAGCGCCAGCTGTTCACGCGCCCGGAACTGGGTGTTGCGGTGATCAATCGCGACGATGTCTGCGGCGCGCGCTGGGCCGACGAGCTGAACGTGCCGGTGCTGCACTACGGGCTGGGCGGCGAGCTGCCGAAGCACGGCACCTATGTGCTGGGCGATGCGCTGGCGCTCGACCCTGCCGGCCTGTGCCTGCAACTGCGCACGTCCTCGGGTTCGGCCGAGTTGCGCAGTCGTCTGCTCGGTCGTTTCAACGCCTACAACCTGATGGCGGTATTGGGCGTCCTGCTCAGCAAGGGCGTCGCGCTCGCTGATGCGGTGTCGGTGATCGAACAGCTGCGCACCGTACCGGGCCGCATCGAGGGGATCCGTGGCGCTACCGGCCCGTTGGTCGTTGTCGACTACGCGCACACGCCCGAGGCGCTGGGCCAGATTCTGCGGGCACTGCGTGCGCATGCGCCGCGGCGACTGTTGTGCGTCTTCGGTTGTGGCGGCGACCGCGACCGTGGCAAGCGTCCGCTGATGGGCGCGGCTGCGGCAGAGCTGGCTGACCAGCTCATCGTGACTGACGACAATCCGCGCAGCGAAGATCCGGCAGCGATCGTTGCACAGATTGTCGCGGGCATTGATGCGTCACAGCTCGGCCATGTCGAGACCGTGCACGACCGCGCCGCCGCGATCCGCCGCGCGATTGAATCCGCTGACGCTGATGACATCGTTGTGATCGCCGGCAAGGGCCACGAGGAAACACAGACTTACGGTACCGAGGTGCGAGCGTTCAGCGATCGTCACTTCGTCGCTGAGCTGCTCGGCGCGGAGCTGGCGGCATGATGCGCCTGTCCGAAGTGAGCGCGATGATCGGCGGCGAGTACCGTGGAGGCGATGCGCGCTTCGAGCGCGTTGTCATTGACAGTCGCGCAGTTGCCGTGGGCGATCTGTTCGTTGCCCTGCGCGGAGAGCATCACGACGGGCACGGTTTTGTCGGGCGCGCGCAGCAGGCGGGCGCGGTGGCGGCACTGGTGTCGGATTGGGTCGATGCGCCGCTGCCGCAGCTGCGTGTCGCCGATACGCTGCTTGGTCTGCAACAGATGGCTGCCGCCTGGCGTCAGCGCTTTTCAATGCCCGTGGTGGCGGTGACCGGCAGCAATGGCAAGACCACGACCAAGCAATTGCTGGCCTCGGTATTTGCGGTACGTGGCCCGGTGCTGGCGACGCAGGGCAATCTGAACAATCACATCGGCGTGCCGCTGACCCTGCTGTCGTTGCGCGAGGCGCATCGCACGGCCGTGATCGAAATGGGTGCCAATCACGCAGGCGAGATTGCGCGCCTGTGCGAGCTGGCGCGGCCCGATGTCGGCGTCGTGACACAGGCCGGCGATGCGCATCTCGAGGGCTTCGGATCACGTGACGGGGTGGCGAAGGCCAAGGGTGAGCTGTTCGCTGCGCTCAGCGCTGGCGTCGCCGTGATCAATGTCGATGACACCTATGCGCCGTTATGGCGACAGATGGCAGGCAAGGCTTCGGTCCTGGGATTCGGCCTGTCCGACGCCGCTGACGTCCAGGCGCTGGATTTGCACGGCAGCGCCGACGGCACGCGTTTCACGCTGCGGACACCCTCCGGCAAGGCTGCGGTGAATCTGCCGTTGCCCGGGCGGCACAACGTCATGAATGCGCTGGCCGCCGCGGCCTGCGGTGTGGCTTTGGCGCTGGATCCGGATGAAATCGCAGACGGATTGTCGCGCGTGCAGGCCGCTCAGGGGCGTCTCAGCTGGTACCCGCTGCCGCAGGGTGGTCGTCTGCTGGACGACAGCTACAACGCAAACCCGACCTCGCTACGTGTGGCGATGGAACTGCTGGCCAGTCTGCCGGGACGGCGTGTGCTGGTGCTCGGTGCCATGGCCGAGGTCGGTGCTGACGCGGTGCAACGCCACTACGAGGCCGGGCAGCACGCACGTTCGCTCGGGATCGAGCAGCTCTACGCGCACGGCGAGCTCGCACGACATGCAGTGCAGGGCTTCGGCGACGCCGGGGTCTATTTCGAATCCATCGACGCGTTGACCGCCGCGCTGCGTGCGCAGGTGGACGGCGACTCGGTGGTGTTGGTCAAGGGATCGCGTTCCGCGCAGATGGAACGCGTTGTAGCGGCACTGACAGAACAAGTTTACGGGGACACGCACTGATGCTCTACGCACTCGCCGAGTATCTGAAGCAATACGTCAGTGGATTCAACGTGCTGACCTATCTGACCTTGCGCAGCGTGCTCGGCATTCTGACCGCACTGGCTTTTTCGTTCGCATTCGGGCCAGTGATGATCGAGCGCCTGTATCGCTTCAAGTTCGGCCAGCCGGTGCGCGAGGATGGACCGGCAACACATCTGAAGAAGACCGGTACCCCGACGATGGGCGGGGTGCTGATTCTGTGCGCGATCAGCGTGGCAACTTTGCTGTGGGCGGATCTCGGCAGCCGCTTCGTCTGGTTTGCCTTGCTGGTGACGGTGTCGTTTGGCGCAGTGGGCTTCGCAGACGACTACATCAAGATCAAACAGAAGAACCCCAAGGGCCTGCCGGCACGCAAGAAGTACTTCTGGCTGTCGCTGGCCGGCTTTGGCGTGTCGACCCTGATCTTCATGATGTCGAAGGAACCGGTCGAAACCACACTGATCTTGCCGTTCGTCAAGGATATCGCGATCTCGCTGGGCATCTTCTTCATTCCGTGGTCGTACCTGGTCATCGTCGGGTCCAGCAATGCGGTCAATCTGACCGATGGTCTCGACGGTCTGGCCATCATGCCGACGGTGATGGTGGCGTCGGCGCTGGGCGTGTTTGCCTACGCCAGCGGTCACATCAAGATCGCAGCGTATCTCGGCATCCCGTACATCGCCGGTGTCGGCGAGCTCGCGGTCTTCTGCACCGCAATCGCCGGTGCGGGGCTGGGCTTCCTGTGGTTCAACGCCTATCCGGCGCAGGTTTTCATGGGCGATGTTGGCGCGCTGGCGCTCGGCGCTGCACTTGGTGTGGTCGCGGTGATCGTGCGTCAGGAAATCGTGCTGGCGATCATGGGCGGCGTGTTCGTCGCCGAGACGCTGTCGGTCGCGCTGCAGGTGCTGTACTTCAAGTACAGCGGCGGCAAGCGCATCTTCCGCATGGCGCCCTTGCATCACCACTACGAACTCAAGGGCTGGCCCGAGCCCAAGATCATCGTGCGCTTCTGGATCGTGACCCTGATCCTGGTGCTGATCGGACTGGCTTCGCTGAAGGTGCGCTGATGACACGGTGCCGTGAGCGAAGCGAGCGTGGGGCGAGTTGGGATTTCGCCAATGGCCGGAGCTTG
>JBFFJL010000415.1:0-3650 GCA_041555955.1 Nevskiaceae bacterium | reverse complement strand
CTCCAGATGGTCAGCGCCGCAGCCACAAACAGCAGGCCGTAGCCGATGGCATAGATTGGCAGTCCCAGTACGGATGTCTTCCAGATCATCATGCCGATTGCGGTCATCTGGAAGCCGGTCTTCCATTTGCCGATGCGACTGACCGCGACGCTGGTGCGCTGCCCCAGTTCCGCCATCCACTCACGCAAGGCCGAAATGGTGATCTCGCGGCCGATGATGACTGCAACAACGACAGCCAGGATGGCGCTGGGATCGTCGCGCAGCAGCATGACCAGACACACCGCAACCAGCAGCTTGTCCGCGACGGGATCAAGGAAGGCGCCGAATTTGCTGGTCTGATTCCAGCGGCGCGCCAGCCAGCCGTCCAGCCAGTCAGTGATTCCGGCTGCCGCATACAGAACGGTTGCCGCATAGCGCGAGTAGTGCCAGTCCAGAAAGAACAACGCGAGCACGACCGGTATTGCGGCGACGCGCGCCACAGTGAGCGTCAGAGGGAGCGTCAACCGCACAGGTCTGTTTCCGGAGGGAGACTGAGTGGATCAGTGAAGCCCAAGGATAACGCAGGCCTCAATGGAAATGCGCGTAGATGCGTTCTGCCAGGGTTCTGGATATGCCGGTCACCTGAGCCAACTCGTCGATACCGGCGCGCTTGAGCTGGCCGAGCCCGCCGAATGTCTGCAGCAGCGCTTTGCGCCGTGCAGGCCCCAATCCCTCGATGGAATCCAGATCCGAGCCGATACGGGCTTTGTCGCGGCGGCCGCGGTGGCCGGTGATAGCGAAGCGATGGGCTTCGTCACGTACGCGCTGGATCAGGTGTAGCGCCGGCGAGTCAGCCGGAAGACGCAGCGGCAGATCCAGATCCGGCATCCATAACTCTTCAAGTCCGGGTTTTCGCGTCGGTCCTTTGGCAACCCCGACCACGCGCATCTCCTGCGCCATCTCCAGTTCATCCAGGGCTTCCAGAGCTGCGTTGAGCTGCCCCTGGCCGCCATCGATCAGCAACAGATCGGGAATGCTGCCCTCGCCCGATTTGGCGCGGGCAAAGCGACGGCTGACCGCCTGGGCAATTGCAGCGTAATCATCGCCCCCGACAATGCCTTCAATGTTGAACTTGCGATAGGCCGACTTGAGTGGTCCTTCTTCATTGAAGACGACACAGGACGCCACTGCACGCTCGCCCTGGGTGTGGGAGATGTCGAAGCACTCGATGCGGCGCGGCGGATGCTCCATCTCGAACACCCGCTGCAACTCCAGCAGGCGCTGATCCATGCTGGCGGCTTCGACCAAGCGTGACGACAGCGCCTGTGCCGCGGTGCTGACCGCCATTTCGAGCAGCCGGAGTTTGACGCCGCGTTGCGGGCGGTAGACGTGCACACGGCGCCCCGCATGCTGGGAGATGGCTTCTTCGCTGACGCCGCCATCGTCGAGCGGGTGACTCAGCAGGACTTCCGGCGGCGGCTTCTGCGCCAGATAGTGCTGGCTGACAAAGCGCTCCAGCAACTCCTCAGGCGATGTGTGCGCGGGATGCTTGGGGAAATGATTCCGATGTCCCAGATTGACGCCATCGCGCACGCTGATGACAGTCACGCAGCTGCTGGACGCGTGCGCCGCAACAGCGACGACGTCGATGTCATCAGCGCCGCCGGTCATCGACTGGCTCTGACGCACGCGTTTGAGTGCCGCGATCTGGTCGCGAAGCTTGGCCGCCTGCTCGAAGTCCAGCGCATCGGCTGCGTGCTGCATTTCAGTGGTCAGGTCCTTCGCCAGGACTTCGCCCTTGCCTTCGAGCAGGCGCGCAGCATTGGCCAGATCACGGGCATAGTCCTCGGGCGCTATCAGGCCGACGCAGGGCGCCGAGCAGCGCTTGATCTGGTATTGCAGGCAAGGTCGATCGCGATGCGCAAAGAAGCTGTCGCGGCAGGGTCGCAGATGAAACAGCTTCTGCAGCGTCTGCAGCGTTTCGCGGACGGCTGCGGCGCTCGGAAACGGACCAAAATAGCGATCGGCACCGCTGGTCGCGCCGCGATAGAACGCAATGCGCGGATAACGGTGCGACGTGAAGCGCAGATACGGGTAGCTTTTGTCGTCGCGGTACTGGACGTTGTAGCGCGGCGACTGATCCTTGATCAGCGCGGCCTCCAGCAGCAGCGCTTCATCCTCGGTATGCGTCAGCGTGACGTCGACCCGCTGGATCTGCGACACCATGCTTTCGATCCGCGGATTGCCACTGGCCCGCAGAAAATAGCTGGAGACACGCTTGCGCAGGTTGCGCGCCTTGCCGACGTACAACAGCTCGTCCCCGGCGCCGTACATGCGGTAGACGCCAGGCGACGTGCTGAGCTGGGAAAGAAAGGCGCGCGGATCGAAGCTGCGGGAATCAGCCGTCATGGATGCGCGGTTCGACGCCCCGCGTTCAGGGCTCGCTGCGGGTTTCGGAGCGTTCTTCCAGCAGGCCGTAACGCATGGCCATGCGGGTCAGTTCGACATCATTGTTGACGCCAAGCTTTTCGAACAGTCGGTAACGGTAGGTGCTGACGGTCTTGGGCGACAGGTGCAGGCGGTCGGAAATCTCCTGCGTTGAATAACCCTTGGTCACCATCAGCATGACCTGCGTTTCACGCTGCGACAGCTGATCAAACGGCGACGCGCCGTTGGGGCCTTTGACCAGGCTCGCCGCGAGATTGCCAGCGACATCGGCGGCAACGTAATGGCCGCCGCCGGAGACGCGACGGATCGCGGTCACGACCTCGTCGGCGGCGGAATCCTTGCTGATATAGCCGGCTGCGCCAGCTGCGAGCATGCGGCTCGGATAGGGTTCTTCCAGATGCATCGAGACCACGATGACTTTTGCCGTCGGGCAGCGCTGCAATAGTCGGCGGGTGGCTTCGAGTCCGCCGATGCCCGGCATGTTGATATCCATTAACACGATGTCAGGCGTAATAGTGCGGACGAGTTCAAGCGCTTCTTCGCCACTGCTGGCTTCTGCGAGTACTTCCATATCGGCCACTTCCTGCAATACGCGCTTCAAACCGGCGCGAACCAGGCGGTGATCGTCAACAAGCATGATACGAATCATAGCGATCTCCTTACGCGGCGCATGTTACTCGGGTTTCCTGCAGGACACGCACCGGCTGACATATGCACGCGCAAATCCCTGACGCTGGCGTACGGATTTCGAGGTCGGGGTGCTGCCTCCGCCGGCTCTCCTAGATGCAATTGCGATCGGCGCAGTGACGTTTGAATGGCCGAAGCGAACTTATTTCACGGGCCAGTAAACCCTGGTCTGCGCCTGCATGGGCGGAGTTGTGCTGGGGTCGGTCAGGTACTGCTCCCAGGAATCGCCGTTGTCCTGCAACCCAGCGATCTCCCGGTAGGCAGTCAGCTGGCTATATAGCGTCTCCATCTCGGTATACGGACCGGTGTGAAGCACCGTTAGAACGGGGCCGCCGTAGGTCTGCCCCAAGCGGATTTCACTACCCTCAGGAACATCGATTTCGCTGCGATCCGGCAGCAGGGCCGCATCGAACTGCCATGCGCCGGTTTCTTCGTCATAGGCCCGGGTGATGGCGATCGGTGGGGCCTCCTGCTGCAGTTGGCGTGCCGCCATGAAAACGCCGATGCGGCCATAAATTGCGCCGAGCACTTCGCCG
>JBFFJL010000414.1:0-3661 GCA_041555955.1 Nevskiaceae bacterium | reverse complement strand
ACATGAATGCCGAGGCACTCAAGCGCACGATCGCCACCGGCGAGGCGCACTACTGGTCACGTTCGCGTCAGGTGCTTTGGCACAAGGGCGCAACCAGCGGCCTGGTGCAGAAAGTGGTCGAACTGCGCGTCGACGACGATCAGGATGCAATCTGGCTGCGCGTTGACGTTGTCGGTGACGCCAGCTGCCACGTCGGATTCCGCTCATGCTTCTATCGGTCGGTGCCGGTCGGCACAGGGCCGGACGTGCGCGAGCTGGCGTTCGAGGAAGCCGAGAAAACCTTCGATCCGAAGGAAATCTACGGCGACACGCCGAATCCGACCAAACTGTAGAAACAGTTTCAGGTTTCCGGGCAAACGCCTGCGCCGCCTTGCGGAAACGGCAGCCTGCTAAGGCTCGGCGGCGCGGTTCCACCAATGCCGATGGCCACGGCGCCAGGCCTCCACTACCGGCTCACCGTCAGGGCCTGCGGTGATCGTGATCGCGCCGTCGACCCCGGTGGTGAAAAGCTCCGCGCCGCGCTCGCGGTAGCGCGCGACCACCTGCGGCTTGGGATGCCCATAGCGGCTGCGCCATCCGGCGGCGAACACCACCCAACTCGGCTGCACCGCGGCGACAAAGTCATGTGTCGACGAGGTGCGGCTGCCGTGATGCGGGGCAATCAGCACGTCGGCACGCAGATGCTGCGGGTGCGCCCGTAACAGACGCTGCTCCGCGCGGTGCTCGATGTCGCCCGGCAGCAGCACATCGAAAGCCCCGTCGATATGCAGCACACAGGAGCCATTGTTGTCAGACCAGGCGCCGCCGTCCGGGTGCAGCAATTCGAAGCTGACGCCATCCCAGGTCCAGGCTTCGCCATCACGGCACGGCCGGCCCTGATCCGTGCCTATTTCGTCGTCGACATCCAGCAGACGACGAACCGCCGCGACCCCGCCGGCATGGTCATTGTCTCCGTGCGACAACAGCAAGCGATCGATCCGACGCACACCCTGCTGCAACAGGTACGGCACCACGACCGAACGCCCGGCATCGAAGCCCTCGTCCCACGCGGGACCCGCATCGAACAACAGCGTATGCCCCGAGGTTCGCACGACTACCGCCAGCCCCTGCCCCACATCAAGCACCGTCAGTTGCAGATGGTCCGGCTCGCGTGTCGGCGACCACGCCAGCGGCAGCAAACCGATCAGCGCCAAGTGACGCAGCGGCAGCCCGCGCGGCACAAAGGCCAGCGTCGCACCGATGCATGCCAGCATCATCGTGGCCATCCCGGCGCTTGCCGGGATCCAGGCGCGCGGCGCCGACTGCGCGGCCCATTGCAGCGCAGTGTCGACCCAACCCAGCGCCCAAGCACTCAACTGCAGTGCCGTCGGCCCCAAAGACTGTGAAATCGTCCCTAACAGGGTTGCCACCAGTACGATGGGCGTCAGTACGGTAAACACCGGCACCGCCAGCAGATTGGCCAGCGGCGACAGCCACGCCAGGCCTCCAAAGAAGTACACCGTCAGCGGCATCAGCATCAGGCTCAGGAACAGTTGCACCACCACTGCAGTGCGCCAGGCCGGCGCCGCGCGTCTGCGCCCCAGCGTGACATAGAAGATCGCGGCAACAGCACCAAATGACAGCCACAGGCCAGGACTCAGCACCGCCATCGGATCGAGTATCAGGATCAGCGCCCAGGCGTAACCCAACGAACGCAGCGGGTGGCTGCGCCGCGCCAGCAGCGACGCAGTCACCAGCACTAACAGCATGATCAATGCACGCGTAACCGGCGGCTCAAATCCAGCCAAAAGCGCGTACATCGTCGCGACCATCGCCGAACCCACCAGCCCGACCCGCTGTGCCGGAACCACAAGGCACAGGCGTGGCCATAACGACCAGCTCCAGCGCAGCAGCAGAAACGCGAACCCGCCGACGATGGCCAGATTGAAGCCGGAGATCGCGATCAGATGCGTCGTGCCGGTGAGTCGATAGCGATCCCAGTCAGCATCATGCAGATCAGCGGTATCGCCGACGCTCAGCGCCAGGATCAGCGCCGCAGGCGTTCCTCGACCCAGCACGGCATGCACCCGATCGACCACGCGCTGACGCCAGAGCAGGACCGCATCAGCAGCACCGTCAGGGCACGGACGGCCATCGACCACGCTGGCAGTCGCGCCGATGCCCTCGCGCAACAACCACGCTTCGTAATCGAATCCGCCGGGATTGAGCGAGCCATGCGGACTCCGCATGCGTAAACTCAGTGTCCAGCATTGAGCCCCGCGGGGCTTCGCCTCGCTGCGATACCAGCTGACGCGGATGCGGCGGGGAAAGTCGGCACCGGCTTCGCCTAAGTCGGGCACAAACATGAAGCGCCAGGTCGGCCACTCCTCATCCGCGCGTTGTCGTTTTTCCGGCAGCGAGGAGATCACGCCGCGAAGCTCGACCGTCTCGCCGTGCCGCTGAGCGTGCCAGCGCTGATCCAGATAACGCTGCGCCTGCCAGGTGGTCAGCGCCAGCCCCAGCACCAACGCACCCCACACCGCACGACCGCGCCAGGGCAGCAGAGTCGAAACCGCTGCGACGCTCAGAACTGCCAGCGTCGGCAGCGCCGGCAGGGCATGCACACCCAGCACACCGACGGTGAAGCCCGGCACCAGATGCAGCGGGTCCACCGCGGCGCGCGGCTTCAGGACACGCTGGATCGAGTCCCACACCCCGCCACCCCTCCCACGTGAGTCCGACCGAGGTCGGCACACGTTTTGGTCTATTCGACAGGTGTCTTAAGCCCAGTTGCGTCCAAGGTCAAGACCCGATCCATGCGCCGGGCGAGATTCAGATCATGGGTCACTACGACCAGACTGGTGCCGAACTCCCGATTCAGCGACACCATCAGATCGAATACGCGCTCGGCCGTGCGCGCATCGAGGTTCCCTGTCGGCTCGTCGGCCAACACGCAGGCCGGTTGCGTCACCAGCGCGCGCGCCACTGCGGCGCGTTGACGTTCACCGCCGGACAACTCGCCCGGCTTGTGCAGCAGACGTTCACCCAGACCGACCCTCTCGAGCACGTCGCGTGCCCGCGCATACGCGTCGCGCTCGGGCGCGCGACGGATCAGCAACGGCAGTGCCACGTTTTCCAGCGCACTGAATTCCGACAGCAGGTGATGGAACTGATAGACGAAGCCCAGTGCCTGGTTGCGCAGTCGCCCACGCTGCGTGTCCGACAACGACGACATGCGCTGGCCAGCGACCCAAACCTCGCCGGCACTCGGCGTTTCAAGACCGCCGAGACAGTGCAGCAAGGTCGATTTTCCGCTGCCGCTGGCACCGACGATGGCGACACGTTCGCCCGCGGCGACTTCGAGGTTGATGGCCTTCAGCACATCCAGATGCAGGCGTCCATCATCGAACGTCTTGGACAGACCGGCGGCCTTGAGAATCGGCTCACTCATGCACATGCACCCGCTGTCCCCCGCGCGCCGCGAACAGATTCCCGCCACGAAGGGCGGCAATTCGACCCATCACGACGCTGCGATCACCAGTCTTCGACTGGCGGTGGCTTAGCTCGACCTGACATTGAGTCAGCTCTCGCCGGGGGCCTCCGCCCTCCACGCTGTTCTGTAGGACCAGGCCCCTCTCGACGCTACGATCCCCAGTCTTCGACTGGGGCCCCTCCACGCTGT
>JBFFJL010000413.1:0-3672 GCA_041555955.1 Nevskiaceae bacterium | reverse complement strand
GGCATCGGCCGCGCGCTGGCACTGGCGTTTCAGGCGCGCGGCTGCACGGTGTATGCGACCGCGCGCAAACCTGAGCACCTTGCAGAGCTGGCACAGCAAGGTCTTCGCACGCAGGCTCTCGATGTCAACGATGCCGACAGCATCAGTCGCATGAGTGGGCGCCTGCAAGCCGACGGCGCCGCGATCGACGTGTTGATCAACAACGCGGGCTACGGACAGATGGGGCCGCTGGCCGATACCCCGACCGCGGCGCTTCGTCAGCAGTTTGAAACCAATGTTTTCGGTCTGATGGCGGTGACGCGCGAGCTGCTCCCCGGCATGGTCGCGCGCAAGCGCGGCTGTGTCGTCAACATTGGCAGCGTATCGGGCGTGCTGGTGACGCCGTTCGCGGGCGCCTACTGCGCCAGCAAAGCCGCTGTCCACGCCTTGTCGGATGCCTTGCGCATGGAACTGGCACCCTTCGGGGTGCATGTGATGACGGTGCAGCCAGGCGCGATACGTTCCCAGTTCGGTGCCACCGCGCAGAGTGAGGTCGAACTGGCGCCGGATTCCTGGTATCGCGCCGTGGCCGACGGTGTCGCCGCTCGCGCTGGCGCTTCGCAGCAGCACGCGACCGATGTCGCGGTGTTTGCCGAAGAACTGGCTGCTGCCGTGCTGTCGTCCCACCCGCCCGCGGTGCTGCGTATCGGCAACGGCAGTCGCGCCTTGCCGTTCATGGCGCGGTGGCTGCCGCTGCGGTTGCGGGATCATATGCTGATGCGTCGATTCGGCTTGCAGAAACTCGCCACTGGATGAGGCATCTGCACGAAGCATTGCGCGCTGGATGACGCGTGCGCTCCCATCGCTGGGCATAATACCCAGAGCGCCAATCGGCGTGAGGAGATCACCATGAGAATCGGCGTCGTGACCGACGCAAGCTGCGACTTGCCCGCGGAGTTTTTGCGCCAGTATGACGTTGATGTCTTGCCCGTCACGATCCGGCTTGGCGAGGAGCAGCTGATTGACGCGCGCGATCCGGAACTGACGCTCAAGTTCTACGCGCAGCAACTCGCGGAAAAAGGTCTGGATGCTGAAACCCAGCCCTGCTCTGCCGAGCAGATCCGCGATCGATTTCTCGACAGCATGGTCTGCAGCTACGACTACGTTTTCTGCATCACTGTCACCGCCACACGCAGCACGATCTTTGAAAACGCGACCAAGGCCTCGTTTGCGATCCTGGGAGAATACAAGGCGACTCGCGAGGCCGCTGGCATCACTGGCCCGTTCGCGCTGCGCGTGGTCGATTCCAAGAACATGTTCTGTGGCACCGGCGTGCTGGTGGCAGAAGCGGCCAAGCTGGCACGCAGTGGCGTCGCGCCGAACGAAGTGCGCAAACGCATCGACGATCTGCGCGAGCACATCTGCGCCTACATGGTGCCGAGTGATCTGTATTACATCCGCAACCGCGGGATCAAGAAGGGTGAGAAGAGCGTCGGCTTTGTCGCGTACGCTTTGGGTTCGGCACTCGACATCAAACCGGTCATCCTGTCGTTCAGGGGTGAAACTCAGCCGGTTGCCAAGATCCGCTCGTATGAACGCGCGGTCGAGAAGATGTTCGAACACGTCGCACATCAGATCGAAGCTGGCATTGATACCCGCCATGTCTGCATCAGTTACGGTGGGGATCCCGCCGTGATCGAAACCCTGCCCGGCTATGCCCGCCTGGCGGCAGCTGCCGAACGGACCGGGGTGGAGGTACTATCCAGCTTCATGTCCGCGACCGCGGCCGTCAATGTCGGCAGCGGGTGTGTTGCGGTAGCCTACGGCGGCGAGCTGCGCGCGTTCGGCCAATAGTCCGAGCAGACGGCGCTGCCCGTGCGAACAGCAGACCCGGGAGTACCCGATGAAGACGCTTGCGCTGCACAACCTCAAAGGGGGTGTTGGGAAATCCGCCGCCGCCGTGAATCTGGCCTATCTTGCCGCTTCCAACGATGTGCCGACCTTGCTGTGGGATCTCGATTCGCAGGGCGCGGCCAGCTGGTACTTTCATGGCGAACCAGCCGCGGAAAAAACCAAGAGCGTGCTGTCAGGCAGCACGCCGGTGGGCCGCCTGGTCAAGCACTCGCCTTATCGCAATCTCGATCTGATTCCAGCGGATTTCACCTATCGCTATCTCGACATCCTGCTGAAGAAGGTTGAGCCGCCGCGCGAGGCTTTGGCACGACTGTTGAAGCCGTTTTCCGAGCAGTACGCACTGACGATTCTGGATTGCCCGCCGAGCCTGTCGTATCTGGCCGACAATATTTTTACCGCTGCGGATATCGTGGCGGCACCCGTGGTGCCAACCTTCCTGTCGCTGCGCGCTCTGGAGCAGGTGCAGGACTATCTGCGTGCGGAAAAACTCGAACCCCGCAAGTTGCGCCCGTTCTATTCGATGGCGGATCGACGGCGCTCGCTGCATCGCGAGCTGATCGAGCAACCACCGCCAGTGATGGCGCGCGGATTCACCGCCGTGGTGCCGTACTCCTCGATGGTCGAGCGCATGGGCGAGCGGCGTGCGCCGATGGCGGTCTACGCGCCATCGGAAGATCCCGCCCTGCTGGCGTACGCCGAGCTGTGGCTGGAGATCAAGGCGGCGCTGAAGATCTAGTACCGCACCACAGGCTCTAGCGCGCTTCGGCGGCCTCGATCAACGCCTGCAGCGTTTTCACGCGACTGGCCAACTCATCAGCGTCTGTTGCGGTCACCGTGGCGTGACCGACCTTGCGCAGCGGTTTCGGCGTCTTGCCGTAGTGATGAATATGTACGCCAGGCAGAGTCGCCAAAGCGGCGTTGTCGGGGGCATCGCCAATGAAATTGACCATCGCGCTGGCGCCGCGCAATGCAGTCGACCCCAGAGGCAGGCCGGCAATTGCGCGCAGATGGTTCTCGAACTGTGACACCTCGGCGCCTTCAATGCTCCAGTGTCCCGAGTTGTGAACGCGCGGCGCGATCTCGTTGGCCAGCAGCTGACCGTCGGCGACAAAGAACTCGAAGGCCAGCACCCCGACATAACCCAGATGCTCGGCGACGCGGCGTGCATAGTCTTCGGCCTGCGACTGCAGCGGATCGGCCGCCTGTGGCGTTGCCAAACGCAGAATGCCGTCGCGATGAACGTTCTCGACTACCGGATAGAACACCATCCGGCCGTCGTGGCCGCGCACAGCCAGACACGACAGCTCGCGCTGGAACGGCACGAAGGCTTCCAGAATCAATTTGGCCGGCCGCTCAGGGGTGCCGCCCAGGCGTTGCCACGCGGTGTCCAGATCCGCAGCGCTGCGCAGCACCGCCTGACCTTTGCCGTCGTAGCCCAGACGGCGCGTTTTCAGTACCGCCGGTAAGCCGATCGAACGCACGGCCAGATCCAGCGCCTCGCGCGTGGCCACCGGCATATATCGGGGTACCGCAATCTTGAGCTGATCGAACAGGGTCTTTTCCGATAGCCGATCCTGCCCGATCGTCAGTGCGACCGGTGCCGGCAGCAGCGGAATGCGCTGTGCCACGTACTCGGCCGTCTTGGCCGGAACGTTCTCGAATTCATAAGTGGCCACGTCGACGCTGACGCAGAACTCCGCCAGCGCATGTTCGTCCTCGTACTCCGCGTGAATGTGCTCGCCCAGCGGCGCAGCACAGGCTTCAGTCGCCGGATCGAGG
>JBFFJL010000412.1:0-3697 GCA_041555955.1 Nevskiaceae bacterium | reverse complement strand
GCTGTCTCCGGACCGCCCGCTGGCCGCCACGGTCGTGACTTTGTGTATTGATGGCGGCCGTCGCGACAAACTGCGGCCCGGCGATCTGCTCGGCGCGTTGACCGGCGACGCCGGCCTGGTCAAGGAAGCGATCGGCAGGATCAATACCTTCGACACGCGGACGTATGTAGCTGTCGACAAGAAGCTCGCCAAGCGCGCGCTGCAGCGTCTGCGCGAGGGCAAGATCAAGGGCAAGAACTTTCGCGTGCGCCCGATCGGTTGGGACGCTTGAATTGCCCGTTCTGAAGCGTCGACCTACAGCGTCGACACGCTAGCCGGCGCGATCTTCAGTAATCGCCGTCGACAGCGAGTGCCCGTCGATATCCAGATACAGCTGGCGTTCGGTCACTGAAACGGCGAGCTTGGAGCGCCGCTGCAGGCGTTTCGCAGCGTCGCCAAGAAACCCGCGATCGAAGCTGTAGACCGGCACTTCGGCGGCACGATGGATCTTGCGTCCGGCGTACTGCGCCAGCAGTTGCGCCGGATCGCGATGCGTATAGACCGCGGCACGGCCGGCCAGCTTGCTGCCGCGGTGGACGCGCTCGGCATCGGGCGCACCCACTTCGATCCACGCGGTGACGCTGCCGGTGAGATCGCGCACCCAGACCGCAGGTTGGTCGACGGCAGCCACACCTTCGGTCAGTGCGATGCCTTCTTCGTATTCGAGGCAGTAGGCCAGTACACGCGTGAGCATGAATTCAGCGGTTTCCGACGGCTGCTGCGCCACGCGCAGCTCGAAGTCGGCATAGACCGCGCGGTCCATGTCGGCGAGTTGGAGGGTGAAGGTGTACAGCGTTGCGGTCAGAGCCATGGGCGCGAGTATGCGGCATCCGTGCATCGATCACGCCCGCATTGCTTCGTTCGTGCCGATTCCCTATAGTCCGCGCGTCATTGGGGAGTAGCCGCCTCCGACGGGTTGTCCTGATCAGCCCCGGAGAGGAGCCGACATCAACAGACTTGGTCGCAAGACCATGGTGTCGGCAGCAAACGCCTGGCGAGACCTTTGACTTTGACGTCCAGTGCCGGGCCGGCGAGGGGCGTGAAAGTCATTGGATCCGACTCGCCGGCCTCTGGACTTCAAGTGGAAGCATTCCTCACTTCATTGAGCATGGTTGCGGTTGCCGAAATCGGCGACAAGACGCAGCTGCTGTCGTTCGTGCTCGCGGCCCGCTATCGCGGCCAGCACTGGGCCATCATTGCCGGGATTCTGCTGGCGACGATCGGCAACCACATGCTCGCGGCGTTCTCCGGCGGCTGGCTCGCGGCGCAGATCAGTCCGGACCTCCTGCGCTGGATTCTGGGCCTGAGCTTTCTGGCGTTCGCGGCGTGGGCGCTGGTGCCCGATACGCTCGCCGATGAGGAGACCGCGAACTTTCGCCGCGGGGCATTCATCACCACGCTGATCGCTTTCTTCTTTGCCGAGATGGGCGACAAGACGCAGTTGGCGACGATTGCGCTCGGCGCGCAGTACAGCAGCCTGCTCGCGGTCACGATGGGCACGACCCTGGGCATGATGGCGGCCAACGTGCCGGCAGTTCTGCTCGGCGAGAAGCTCGCGCAGCGATTCACACTGAACAAGATGCGTTTCGTTGCCGCCGCGCTGTTCGCTGTGTTCGGTCTGCTGATCCTGCTGAAGATCGATCTGGGGCTAGGCATCGCTGGCCTCTAGGCCCACGTGAACGCGGATTGTTGATCGGCGCTGCGCCGTCATTTGGAGAAGATCGTCGCGGCGCTTGACCGTTGCCAGCGCCGCGGCAACGATGGCGTGAGCAGATCGGCGCAATGATCAGCGATACGAATCGCTGGGGAGAAAACAGAATGACGGACGTCGGTGTTCAGTCGTATCGGCTGTTCGGCGGTAATGCGTCACCGTACTCGCGCAAGCTGCGTGCGATCCTGCGTTATCGGCGCCTGCCGCATGTGTGGGTGCTCGGCACTGCGGATTCACTGGCGGAAATCGCCCAGGTGAAACCGCGGCTGGTGCCGGTGTTGCGTCTGCCGGATAGCGGCGAATACCGCGTCGACTCGACGCCGCTGGCGTATCTGCTGGAGCAGCGTCATCCCGACACACGCTCGATCATTCCGCCGAATCCGGCCGACGCCTTCATCTGTCATCTGATTGAGGACTTCGCCGACGAGTGGCTGACCAAGCTGATGTTCCACTACCGCTGGATCGAGGACGAGACGGCGGCCTGGGCATCGCACTGGATCATCTGGGACGCGATGCCCGGCATGGTCGGCGCACAGCACGATCAGGCCGCAAAGTATTTTCACGACCGGCAGCGCAGCCGCATGGCGATGGTCGGCTGCACGCCAGACAATGCGCCGGTGCTCGAATCCGGATATGCGCAGCTGCTGGATGCGCTGGCCTCTGGGGTCGGGGGTACGCGCTTCCTGTTCGGCAGTCGGCCATCGCTGGCTGACTTCGCGCTCTATGGACAGCTCGCACAGCTGACGATTGATCCACTGCCGCTGCGGATCTGCCGCGCACGTGCTCCCATGGTCGAAGCCTGGGTCATTGGCCTGGACGACGGCGGTGGCATCGAAGGGCAGTGGGACTCAGTTTCATCGGCACCGCTGCGCGAGGCGCTGCTCAGCATGATCGGGTCGGACTATCTGCCGTTCCTGCGCGCCAATGCAGAAGCATTGTCTGCGCAGCGCGATCAGGTCGAGCTGGAGATTCGGGGTCACCGCTACACCCAGCCACCGTTCGCCTATCAGGCCAAATGCCATGCCGAAACGCTGCGGCGCTGGTCGGCACTGCCTGCCGACGCGCAGACATCCGTCAGCGAGGTATTGGCACGCTGTGGCTGTCTTGAGTATCTGCAGTCGACAGACTGATCGAGCCGATCATGCCTGTCATTCAGCGCAGCGCTTCGAGCTCTTCCCAGCGCGCGTACAATACCGCCAGATTCTCCGCCAGCGCGGCGAGGCGATTCTCGACTGCGGTGATGGCCTCACGCGGTTGCTGATAGAAATCAGCCGCAGCCATCTGCTCGGATAGTGCGGTCTGTTCGGCTTCCAGCGTTTCAATCTTTTTCGGCAGCGCATCGAGCTCGCGGCGCTGCTTGGTGTTCATGGCCGTGCCGAACACGATCGGTACCGCGGCCACGGCCGTAGGCTCGGACTTGGGGTTAACCGCGGCTGGTGCTTCTTTTCGCGGGGGGGCACGGCGCTGCCGCAGCCAGTCATCGTAGCCGCCAACGTAGTCACCGACCTTGCCGTTGCCCTCGAAGACCAGACTGCGGGTGACGACGTTGTTCAGAAATTCACGATCGTGACTGACCAAGAGCACCGTGCCGCTGTACTCGATCAAGCGCTCTTCGAGCAGATCGAGTGTTTCCATATCGAGATCGTTGGTCGGCTCGTCCAGCACCAGCAGGTTCGAGGGCTTGCAGAACAGCTGTGCCAGTAACAGGCGACTGCGTTCGCCGCCGGACAGTACGCGCACCGGTACACGGGCACGATCGGGCGTGAACAGGAAATCCTGCAAATAGCCGATCACGTGCTTGCGTGCGTTGCCGATCTCGACGAACTCCTTGCCGCCGCCGACGGCATCGACTGCGGTCTGATCCAGATTCAGCAGTGCGCCACGCAGCTGGTCGAAGTAGGCTATCTCCAGCTTGCTGCCCTGGCGCACGTCGCCACTGTCCGGCTG
>JBFFJL010000411.1:0-3721 GCA_041555955.1 Nevskiaceae bacterium | reverse complement strand
CCCCCCCCCCGCCGGACTATATCCACGCAACCGCGACGACCGCGCTGATGCGCTACGTCGACGACATGGAATTCGTGTTCACGGTTGATGCCCCGGTGATCGAGTTGCGCTCGTCGAGTCGCCTGGGCTATTCGGATCTGGGGGCGAATCGCGCGCGGATCGAGGCCCTGCGCGAACGCTTCAATCGGGAGCAACCGCGGTAGAGGTTGCCAGCGACTGCCGTCAGTTGCGGTGAAATACGATCGGTGCGCCACCAAATGCGCGTTTGGCCATCCACTGCGCCAGCGCCGAGTCCAGATACGCAGCATGGCCGGGGAACCATTTGAGCAACTCCATCGCCAGCGCACGTGCGGTGTCGACCGCGCTGGCGTCGCCGCCGGCGAATTGTTGCTGCACCTCATGCACTGATTTCAGCACCGCGTCGTGCTCGTCGAGATGGCACTGCGCCGGTGGGAACGCGGTGCTGGTCATCCACTCCGCTTCCTGATCGAAATGCGCCTGGGTATGCGCGGCAAGCGCGTCCAGTCGTTCGGCGATGCTGTCGTCCGCGGCCAGCAGTACTGCGCGCGCCAGCACCAGAAATTCCTGGTGGGTGCTGTCCATCGGCGGATAGCCCAGGGCATAGCTGTCGGACCACTCGAGCGCGGGTTTGCTGTGCATGCGATTCGATTTCAGTGAGTGAACGGTGCCGGCGCGTGCGTCGGCGTCAAAAGTATAGGCCTGCGTCGAGGTCGGTGATGCTCCCGCCCGGCTCGGGCTAGAACTCCAGATCCAGTGCTCCGCACAGCCAGTCGATCATCGGCGTGATGACTTGATAGCGCTTGATCAGCTGTTTGGCCAAGTCCGGACGCATGAGGTCTTCGTCGCTGAACTGTGACGACGCAACAAAGTCCTTGCGCTTGAGATCCTCGATCATCGGGTGCTCGGGGTCATAACCACGCGGTGGGCGCGACAGTGAATCGCCGCCGAGCGCGAACTGCTTGCGGAACGCGGCACTTTGCGTCGCCTGCTTCCAGCTCACCGGACTGTTCAGCAGGAAATTGCGAATGCGCTTGAGCGTGTCCGGCTGCGGGTGCCAGATGCCGCCACCGGCAAAGCTCGCGCCGGGTTCGACGTGCAGATAGAACACCGGCGCGTCGAGGCGACCGGGCGCGGCATTGCCGTCGGTGCCGCGTGCGGTGGCGGCCGTTGCGGCGTGATAGAAGCGCATGCCGACATGGGTCTTGTACGGCGTCTTGTCAGCGGCGAAGCGGGTGTCTCGGTGAATCCGGAACAGCGAGCCGCCGACCGGTTTGGGACTCGCGATGTATTCGGCGCTGATCGTCTGCAGCGGCTTGGCGAGATCGGCGATCAGGCGCAGGCTGGGTTGGCGCACATGCTGTTCGAATTCTGATTTGTGTGCGGTAAACCACTCGCGCGAATTGTTGCGCGCCAACGCGCGCAGAAAGCTCAGGCTCGCGGGCGTGTAATAAGCGGTTGTTGCAGCCATCCTGCGCCCCCCTTGAAGTCAGAGGCCGAACTTTACGGCAAGCGCGCTGGGGCGGTCGCCGGATATCATTCACCTGCGAGCCCCGAGCACAGGGGCGGAGAGGAATTTTGAATGAATAAGTCGCGCGACTACGACATCGTGCTGTTTGGGGCGACCGGATTCACCGGTCGTTTGACCGCTGAATACCTGGCTGCTCAGGGCGGCGAACGTCTGCGCTGGGCGCTGGCCGGGCGCAACTCCGCAAAGCTGGAGCAGCTGCGCCAGGACCTGAGTGATGTTGCCGGTGGCAACCTACCTGACGTGCTGCATGCCGACGTCGACGACGAAGCGTCGATCCGTGCGCTGGCCGGGGCCACGCGGGTCGTCATCAGCACTGTGGGGCCGTACATCCAGTATGGCGAACCGCTGGTCCATGCCTGCGCCGACCTCGGGACCGATTATGTCGATCTGACTGGCGAGCCGGAGTTCGTCGATCGCATGTGGCTGCGTTACCACGACAGCGCCCGTGCCAGCGGTGCGCGCATCGTGCATTGCTGTGGTTTCGACAGCATTCCGCATGATCTGGGCTGCTGGTTCACGGTGCAGCAGCTGCCGCAGGACGTGCCGTTGAAAATCCAGGGCTTCGTGCGGGCCGGTGGTACGATTTCGGGCGGCACGCTGCATTCGGCGGTGACCGCTTTTTCTCGGCTGCCGAAGTACCTTTCGGTCCAGCGTCAGCGCCGCGCCGAGGAGGGTTGGCCGGTTGATCGTCGCATCGGTTCGGTTCGGCATGGGCTGCGCTTCATCGATGCGCTCGGCACCTGGGCGCTACCGATGCCGACGATCGATCCGCAGATCGTGCGCCGCAGCGCCGCCGCCATCGATCGCTACGGGCCGGATTTCCGCTACGGACATTTTCTGCAGACCAAGCGCATCGGCACAGTAGCGGGCCTTGTCGCAGCGGCTGGTGCGGTGGTGGCGGGCAGTCAGCTGGAAGTGACGCGCAAGCGTCTGCTCGCGTTGCGTGCCAGCGGTGAGGGTCCCAGCGCGGCGCAGCGTGCGAAGGGCTGGTTCAAGATCACCTTTCTCGGCGAGGGTGGCGGGCATCATGTGCGCTGTGAGGTCAGCGGTGGCGATCCGGGCTACGGAGAAACCTCGAAGATGCTGTCTGAATCGGCGTTATGTCTGGCCTTCGATCGCTTGCCGCGCAGTGCGGGCGTGATCACGCCGGTACAGGCCATGGGCAATAACCTGATCGAACGCCTGCGTCATCGCGGCATCGGCTTTCGTGTGGTCGATGCGACCTGAAGTAGAGTAGTCGCGGGCACACCGGAAAAAGCTACGCCATGAGTCATTTGTTCCTGTCGTTGGGCGCGGTCTACGGACTGCTGGGTGTTGCGCTCGGTGCGTTCGGCGCGCATGCGCTGCGCGCACGCGTGGCCCCGGAGATGCTCGCGATCTGGAAAACCGGTGTCGAATATCAGATGTATCACGCACTGGCGCTGCTGGCAGTCGGCGTGCTGGCCCGTGTGCTGCCGGCGCCGGGCCCGCTGGCGGCTGCAGGTATGTGCTTTGCCAGTGGAGTGCTAGTGTTTTCGGGCAGCCTGTATGCGCTGACGTTGAGCGGCGTGCGTGTGCTGGGAGCCATCACGCCGATCGGCGGCGTGCTGTTTCTGGCGGGGTGGCTGCTGCTGTTGATCGCGGTCTGGCGCAATGCCTGACGCGGGCGCGTGAGCTATTCCGCAGGGAACGCATTGCGCAGCGCGGCCGCAACACGCGCATAAGCCTGGTCGCGGGCCAGCGTCATCGCAGCATCGATCTGCTCGGACAGTTGTGCATGCATGGCTGCCAGATCGCGCTCGGCCTGATGGCGGACCTGCTCCAGTGCCTCGGTCTGATGTCGGCGCAAACTCACCAGCGCTTCGGCATGCTCGAGTTGCAGTTGTTCGATCGCCTGGCGATGCGTAGCGGTCTGTGCCGCGAGTCCCGCGCTGACGCGGCGGTCCAGTTCGTCCATGCGCGCGCTCAGGTGCGCGAAATCGCGCTCATTGGGCGCAACGAGTGCTGCGGGACTACTCTGGATCGCGTCGATTTGCAGCCGCAGATCGGTCATCGCGCGCTCCAGGCGAAGATTGGAGGCCCCCTGATTGTTGTCGGAGGCGTTGGCCGTCTCGGAGGGGACTGTCGGCATCTCGTCAGAGCTGGGGGCCGGCATGCTGAACGTCAGCTCGGTTTCTGCTGCCGGGGTCGGTT
>JBFFJL010000410.1:0-3744 GCA_041555955.1 Nevskiaceae bacterium | reverse complement strand
CTCAAGGGTTCGACCGTGATTATTTTCTCGCCGCCTATCCTCTTTGCTCACCTGTCGTCAGTCCGTCGCACGTGCATCGGTGGTGCGTGTGAGCTGTGCTCGTGACCGGCCCTATTTCAGTCGGAGTGCTGGACGGCTCTGACCTCGAGCGACAGACCGCGCAAGGCGAGGTGATTCCTCAGGCACAGGCGTGTCCGGATAAGCAGGTCCCGGCCGTTGTGTGGGACCAGTACGGCATCGTTCCAACGAACGAAGTCGCGGTAGTCGCGAGCTGCGGGTCGTTGCGGTTCTTCGCCAAGGCGCCGTCATATCTACTGGTACCGCCAATGGCGGATCGGATCTTCGGCCTGGATGTCGCCGACGCTCGCCTCGGGCACGAGCTGGCGGATCAACTCTGGGAGCGCCATGGCGCTGAGTTGGTCGCCGAGGCTCAGCGACGCGAGCAGCCGCGCCCGTAATGAATACCTCCATCCAAGGGCTGCAGTTTCGCCGACGCCTCTTGTTCCAACGCCGTGGTTCTCCCACTCACGTTCTGCGAGTGTTGGAGGACATCGACGGCTGGTACTACATCGTCAAGCTCGCGGGTACTCCGGAATTCGGCCCCTATGCGCCGGCCGAGATCTCCTGCGCCTTTGACGTCGAGCCCGAACCCATAGCGGTTCGTGAAGTGGTGCCGGCGAAGTCGAATTCTGACGCCACAAAGCCCGACGGGAATTCGCCCCGAGACCGGGCGTGAGTACTTTCGGCAGGTCATTGAGCGACACACCTTCCTTTCTTGCTGTTAACCCGGAGACAACATGCCGTCGTCTGAACACCTTTCAGCGGAGCTTGCCGAAGTTCTTCGTCGGGGCCGAGCGATCCCGATGCTGGTCGACTATCGTCCACCGGAGATGCCTGATCACACCTTGACCGTCATCGGCACGATTGACGATGTGAAATTTCAGGGGCTGTTTCTGCCGGACGACTACGCTGGCGAAGAACTGGTGCGGCTGAACCTTCCGCCATACCCCGAAAGCCCCGTGACCGAGATCAGGACTGATTCGGCGGACGCCAAGGCCATTCACGAGCTGTGGTCTCGTTGGCACGGCGGCATGCTCGAAAGCTATCTCCAGTTCACGCGCGCCATCGCGATGGCATTGAGTCTCGACAAGCTGCAGGCGGCTCTGGAGACCGCAGAAGTGCTTCACGAGGCCACTGGCGCACCTGCGCCAAAGGTCACTGGCAAGAAGCCCAAGCCCACCAGCGCGAAGAAGAGATCGGGACGGCGGGTCACCAAGACGGGTAGCAAGCAACGCCGCCGGAAATGATTAGACTGACTGCGAGCGGATACGCGTGCTGAGGCTCCGCATCTACAGCGATCTCCACCTCGAGTTCGATCGTTTCAACCCGGCGTTCGAGCAGAACTACGGCGAGGATCTGGTGATCCTGGCCGGAGACATTGACGTCGGCACCGGCGCGATCGACTGGGCCGTGCGTCGGTTCGCGGGGCGTCCAGTGATCTACGTGCTAGGCAACCACGAGTACTACCACCACGACTTCAATCAGCTCGTATCGGAGTGCAAGAGCCTTGCGCAGGGCACGAATGTCCACGTGCTTGAGCGTGATGCGTTCGATTACCAGGGAATCCGGATTCTCGGCACCACGCTCTGGACCGACTTCGAGGCCCTCGGCCCAGATCGGGTCGACGTCGCCATGACCTGGGCCGAGCAAACGATGAGTGACTTTCAGGTCATCCGCGAAAGCGGGCGAAACCTGACGCCCTTGCGTACGGTCGAGGCGTTCGCGCAGAGCGCTTACTGGCTTGATCAGCAGATCGCTGCGGCCGATCGACCGGTTCTCGTCGTAACGCACCATGCTCCGACACTCTCGACGGAGGCGCCGTACTACGCGGGCCATATCAGCAAAGCCGCCTTTCATTCCAGCGTCGACCATCTCCTCCGCGCGCCGGTGCGGATGTGGGTACACGGCCACAGTCACTACAACGCCGATGCCCTCGTCAACGGCGTTCGCGTCGTGACCAACCAGTGGGGTTACCCGGACGAAGAGGCGATTGGATTTCGGCAGCACGGCCTTTTCACGTTCTCGTGACACCGAGTTGAAACGACATGTCTCGATCGTCGCGGACTGAAGGTCTCCGTGAAGCCGGCGTCGGGTCCGACGTAGGGACCGACAATGGAGGCCGGGTACATTCACAGCTGCGCGTCTTCATCGATATGGATGGCGTGCTCTGTGACATCGCGGCTGCCTATCGGGAAGCGGCGCGCACGCATCCCGATGTGGCCTTTCCGCAGAGTATCCCGGGTTTGTTCGCCTCGCTTAGCGCCATCCCGGGGGCGATAGAGGCCGTTGCCGAACTGCGGAGCGACCCTCGACTCGACGTGTGGATTCTTTCGGCGCCGTCGACGCGCAACCCGTTGTGCTATTCGGAGAAGCGCATCTGGGTTGAAAAGGTGTTCGACTACCCGCTGGCCAAGCGACTGATTCTGGCGTCCGACAAGTCACTGCTGCGCGGCGACATCCTGATCGACGACAACATCTGTGGAAAAGGGCAGGAGCGATTTGAGGGTGAACTGCTTCATTTCGGATCCAGTCGGTTTCCGACATGGACGAGCGTGCTCGAACACGTGCATCGGCGTCTTCGTTCGCCGTCGGCCGACACAGGCGCGACGGGTCAGGAGGCAGAGGATCACGTTGCCCCTGCGGTTGCCAAGCAACCGGGTGTCCCTTGGCGCGTTCATTCCGTCGACGCGCTGCCGGACTACTGCCTTCGCGTAGTTTTCAACGATGGGGCGACCGGCGTCGTCCGGATGAGGCGGCTGATTCACTCGGACAGCGCGGGCGTGTTCGCGGAGCTTTCCGATCCTGCTCGGTTTGCGGAGGTACGTGTCGAACTGGGCGCGGTGTCGTGGCCCAGCGAAATCGATCTTGCCCCTGACGCCATGCACGCGGCGATCATCACTTCTGGCGAATGGGTCCCATGATGAAGGCTGACTACTACCGACTCGTGATCGAGGCGGGTCCTGGTGTCGAGATCTGGCTCGGCGATGTTGTCGGGTACTTTGTTCAGAGGGAGACTGGGACGCTCGACGCCCGTCTGCTGCCCGGGCGTTACACGGTCGAGTTTGGACTGGGCAACCAGACGTACCCGATCAGCCTCACGCAAGACAGTCGATTGACGCAGGCCGAGATTGAAGCAGGCCCGAGATGTCCCCGTCCGAAACTCAGTCTGTAACTCCGCGCAGGACCATCCGACGAGGCGGCAACGATGAGTGAACGCGATGTGCCGCATCCCGGCGATCCCTATGCGCGCGCGAACCAGAATTGCGCGGAGCTTGCGGTTCGGTATCCCGATCAGTTCTCGGGCGAGCACATCAGCGTGAACTGGCCGGACGGATGGCACCCGCTCGTCGTCGGTGTCTGCGCGTTTGCTGACGAGCACCGGATTCCGGTCCGCTGGCACCAGATCAAACAGAACAGAAATTCGGCGAGCTACGAATGTATACGCAGGGCGCGTCAATGCTGGCGGCCAGCGCGGTGCGCGAGAGCGGCAGCGCCGTCGGACTATTAGCACCCGAAGTACGACGTGGGAACGCTGGCCTGGGCGCGAAGATCAAAGAGGCGGAGGAAGCGTCACGTTGGACCTGCTGTTTGTGCGGTGCATCCGATGCTGCAGCGCACGTGAAGCGGCGCGCCTCTGGCGAGTGGTCGTTTACAGCATGCGACGCCTGTACGCCGAAGATCCGG
>JBFFJL010000409.1:0-3767 GCA_041555955.1 Nevskiaceae bacterium | reverse complement strand
GACTATCGGTGGGTAGGTAGTCGACCAGGGTTGCTGTGCCGAGCTGGTCTTCGGAAAAGAACAGCGGTAGCCAGGACTCGATGCCGCCGGGCATCAGGCCCTTGCTGACTTCGCTGTAGATGCGCGAGCGCGCCGGGTCGCCCGGAAAGTACTCGCGATAGCGGCGGCGGAACTGCTCGATGCCGGCCTTGTCGGTCGGGAATTCGCGTGCCGGCAGCAGGCGGATCTCGGCGACCTTGTCCTGGCTGCGCTGAGTCTCCGGATCGAAGGTGCGGATGGTTTCGATTTCGTCGTCGAACAGATCGATGCGGAAGGCCTGCTCGCTGCCCATCGGGAACAGATCGATCAACGCCCCGCGCACCGCGAATTCGCCTTGCGCCTGGACTTCCGATACTGACTGATAGCCGGCGGCAACCAGACGCTCACGGAATCGCATCGGATCGAGACGTTCACCGACTGCGAGCTGGAATGCGCGGCTGTCGAGCCAGCTGCGGGGCGGCAGGCGCTGGATCAGCTGATCGGCAGTGGTCAGCAGCACGCCGCGGCTGAGCTGCGGCAGGCGGTGCAGGGCGGACAGTCGCTGTGACAGGATTTCCTGATGCGGCGAGAACTGGTCGTAGGGCAGGACTTCGGCGTCTGGCAGATGCAGCAGCGCGAGTTCTGCCGGCAGGAAGAAGCGCAGTTCTTCCTCAAGCCGGTAGGCGTGCTGTTCATTGGCGACCAGCACCACCGTCAGGCTGCGATGCCGGGTTGCCGCGCTGGCGACGGCCAGTGCTGCGGTCGCGCCGGGCAGCGACGGCCAATGCGACAGGGCGCTGTCGTCCGCGGTCGGCTTGAGAGGAGAGAAGCTCACGAGAGTCTGGGTGGCGGCAATGTCAGCAGGGCTGCTGCCGCTTGGCGTCGAATGGGGCGGCGATTATCTCATGCCTCGACGTCGCTGCTGCGGGGAGCATCCCCGCACCGAAGCATTCAGCGTTTCTGGTGGTCGAAACGGATCGGCTGCTCGGTCGGCGCGCGGCTGACGCCACAACCGCTGCAGCTGCTGCAGCCCGAGTCGCAGCCTGATGTCGCGGCGGGGGTTGCCGGGTGGTGGCCCAGCGCGGCCAGCAGGCGTAACCGCAACTTCGGTGCGAGCTTGCCGAATGCGGTCCACGCGCTCAGCGCAACAATGGTGCCGATGATGACCAGCTGCAGGAGGTCGTAGGCGCTCATGTCAGCACCCGCGCGATCTGATAGGTCAGCAGTGACGCCAGGTACGCCAGTCCGAACAGGTAGCCGGCGGTGATGCCGACCATCTTCCACGACTGCGTCTCGCGGCGGATCACCGCCAGGGTCGAGATGCATTGCGGCGCAAACACATACCAGGCCAGCAGTGACAGCGCGGTGGCCAGCGACCATTGCGACGAGATGATCGGCAGCAGCTGCGCTGAGGCATCGTCACTGGTGGACGCCAGTGCATACACCGTCGCCAGCGCGCTGACCGCGACTTCGCGCGCGGCCAGGCCTGGTACCAGTGCAATGCAGATCTGCCAGTTGAATCCGATCGGTGCGAAGACCCATTCCAGCGCATGGCCGATGCGGCCGGCCAGGCTGTATTCGATCGCCGCCCCGGTCGCATCGGGCGGCGGCGACGGAAAGCTCGACAGCACCCACAGCAGCACCGTCAGTGACAGGATGATGGTGCCGACGCGCTTGAGGAAGATCGTCGCGCGTTCCCACAGGCCGATTGAGATATCGAACGGATGCGGTATGCGATAGCTCGGCAGCTCCAGCAGCAGCGCGTGCTCGGTGTCGTCCTTGCGCAGGGCCTTCATCATCCAGGCCACGCCCAGCGCGGCGGCGATGCCGGCGAAATACAGCGCGAACAGCACCAGGCCCTGCAGATTGAACCAACCGCCAATCGTTCGCTGTGGGATGAATGCGCCAATCAGCAGCGCGTAAACCGGCAGGCGTGCCGAGCAGGTCATCAGCGGCGCCACCAGGATTGTTGCCAGACGGTCGCGTGGGTCCTGGATCGTGCGCGCGGCCATGATCCCGGGCACCGCGCAGGCGAAGCTCGACAACAGCGGAATGAACGAGCGCCCAGTCAGACCGGCGCCGACCATCAGACGGTCGAGCAGAAATGCCGCGCGCGGCAGATAGCCGGATTCCTCCAGCATCAGGATGAACAGGAACAGGATCAGGATTTGCGGCAGGAAGATGACGACGCTGCCGGCTCCGGCGATGATGCCGTCGACCAGAAGGCTGCGCAGCGGTCCATCCGGCAACAGGCCCGATACAGTGGTGCCGAGCCAGGCCACGCCGGCGTCAATCCCGTCCATCAGCGGCGCAGCCCAGGAGAACACCGCCTGGAACATGAAGAACATCAGCACCGTCAGAATCGCCAGGCCCCAGCTCGGGTGCAGCAGCACGCGGTCCAGTGCATCGTCGATCTTCGCGGTACGGCGTGGAATGCTGACGCACTCGCTCAGCAGTCGTCCCACCTGCACATGCAGATCCGAATCAGCGTCGGGTGCCGGCGGCAACTCTGGTAACGCAGCGTCGAGCTGGCGCACCAGCGCTTCGGTGCCGCGATGCTTGACCGCGATGGTTTCGACCACCGGCACGCCGAGACGCTGGCTCAGCTTGGCGGTGTCGATCAGGATGCCGCGGCGTGCCGCGGCATCGCACATGTTCAGCGCAAGCACCATCGGCAGGCCCAGGCGCTTGAGTTCCAGCACGAAGCGCAGATGCAGGCGCAGATTGGTGGCGTCGACCACACAGACCAGCAGGTCTGGTCGCGCCTCGCCGTCAAAACGTCCCATGCAGACATCGCGGGTCACCGCTTCGTCGGGGCTGGTGGCATTGAGACTGTAGGTGCCGGGAAGGTCGAGTACGCGGATGGTGCGACCGGACGGCGCGGCAAAGCGGCCTTCCTTGCGCTCGACGGTAACCCCCGCATAGTTCGCGACTTTCTGGCGGCTGCCGGTCAGTCGATTGAATAGCGCGGTCTTGCCGGAGTTCGGGTTGCCGACCAGGGCGACATGCAGCACGCCGTGCATGGCCGATGGCATTGATTCGCTGACCGGCGCGTTCATCGTGCTCAGATCTGTGCGGGTTCGACGTGCACGCGCTGTGCTTCGGCGCGGCGCAGGGCAAAGCGGGTAAAGCCGATCTGGACCAGCAGCGGGTCGCGCCGGAACGGTCCATGCGCCAGGACCCGCACCGGTTCGCCCTGTACGAAGCCGAGATCGCGCAGGCGATGCGCGATCGAGTCGACGTCACCGGCGGATTCAACGTGCAGCACGGTGGCCGCGGCGTGGTGGGGGAGTTCGGATAGGCGCATCAGAGACTGCAACTTAGAAGGTAGATAAGAATCATTTTCATGATACATCGGAAGCGGCAAGCTGTCTTGCCGTCCCCGTGGGTACTAAAACGTTCAGTGTCAGGTTTGCCAAAAAAGCCCTGTCACCGGTCACTGCGGATTGCCGCGAACCTTCCAGCTCCGCTCGCTGCGCCAGCACCTGATTCAGAATGACCACCCCGGTTCGCGTGCATGACGCCAGATCGACCATCCAACTGACCAGTTCGCGTTGCCAGCGCGATCTCGTCTGTTGATTTCAGTCGTTGCAGGTGGGGCGCTGCGCTGATCCAAGTCAACATCAAGGTCGTCATTCTTGCCGCAGTGGCCCAGATCCAATGCGGAACGGCGAAACAGGCGCTGATCGCGGCGAGAACGAACCCCCAAGTGGATCTGCGGCGAGCCCGGCCGACCAGGTTCGCGTCCG
>JBFFJL010000408.1:0-3785 GCA_041555955.1 Nevskiaceae bacterium | reverse complement strand
GGATGTGCTGTCGCCGCGCGAGCAGGAAATCGCCCGCGCGCTGGCCAATGGCAAGACCTTCAAGAGTGTTGCGCGCGAGTGCGATATCGCCATCAGTACCGTCGCCAATCACGCTTCGCGGATCTATCGCAAACTCGGAATCTTCCGGCGCGAAGAGCTGGTCGGACTGCTGCGCAGCTCAGTGATTCCGCAGGCCAACGCAGCCTGACGCCGCGCCCGTCCCGCTCGGGCGGGTTCCATCACTGACCGGCTTGGCCGACAATGTCGGCCCCGTGACGCCGTGTCGGAGCGGTCGCGCAGGCCTGCACAGGCGTGGCGATGGCTGTTGCACGGCGGCAACTGCAAGCCACAACAGAGCAACGCAAGAATTCCGCATGAATACCGCATCGACTGCGTCATTGCCGCCGGTCCAGGATATGGGCTTTGGCATCACCTGTATTGACACCTTGCAGGAGCGTCCCGGACTGGCGTGCTGCTATCTGGTTCAGCGTGATCAGGACTTCGCGTTGATCGAATGCGGTACCGCACACGGGGTGCCGCGTCTGTTGGCTTGGCTGCAACAGCGAGGCATCGCGCGCGAGCGCGTGCGTTACGTGATTCCGACCCACGTTCATCTCGACCATGCCGGCGGCGCCGGCCTGCTGATGCGGGAGCTGCCAGCGGCACAGCTGGTAGCGCATCCCCGGGGCGCGCGTCATCTGATCGATCCGGCAAAGCTGATTGCCGGCGCAACTGCGGTCTATGGCGCCGATGAGGTGCTGAGGATGTACGGAGACATCCTGCCGGTCGCCGAGTCGCGCGTGATCGTTGCCGCCGACGACCATGTGATTCCCTTCGGCGCCGGTGAGTTGCGCTTCATCGATTCACCTGGGCATGCGCGCCATCACTTCTGTATCTGGGACGCAGAATCGCGCGGCTTCTTCACCGGCGATACCTTCGGACTGTCCTATCGCGAGTTCGATGGGCCGCAGGGACCCTTTCTGATGCCGACCACGACACCGGTGCAGTTCGAGCCCGACGCGTGGATGGAAACCCTGGATCGTCTGCTGTCATTCGCGCCGGAGCGGATGTTTCTGACGCACTACGGCTGCGTCGACAATGTGGCTCATCTGGCCGCAGGTCTGCGTGCTGGTCTGCAGCGCTATCAGGCCATAGCCCGGCAGAGTGCGCACGCGACCGATCGCCACACTGTCCTGTTCGAAGCCCTGATGGGCGATGCCATCACACAGCTTGCGGCGCTGCGGGCGCCGGTCGACGCGACACACGCGCGTGAGCTGTTGCGCTTCGATATTGAACTGAACGCGCAGGGTCTCGAGTTCTGGCTCGACCACGCCGCCTGATCTGATGGGCCGCGTGGTGCCGCAGCGCGAACGATGCCACGCGCGAGTCCTGCGATCCTGCGATTGCTACGGCTGCCAGATCAGTGTCACATCCTGGTGGCCGTCACCGCGCACGTTTACGTTGCGCGTCTGCTCAACGCCGCCGTAGGAACGCGCTGTGATGGTGTAGGTGCCGGTCGGCAATCGCAGGAACAGCATCGGTCCTGCGTCGGACACACACAGCACCTGGTTTCCATCGGCGTCGCGCACGGTAACCGTGACCATCGCGGTGTACGCATCCTTGCCATCGAGGTGTTCGGCAAAGGTCAGCGCCAGCGGATAGCTGGCCTTGATGGCGCGCATGGCTTCGGATTGGGGTGCGCCGATGCCGCCGCTGACAAAGCTGATCGATCCGGCCTGCTGCTCCGGAGGCGGCGTTTTGCCGAGGGCGGCGTAATCGATGGCGATGCAATCGGCTGCGGGGGCTGCATCCTGCGCGCTCGCAACGCAGGCGCAGGAGAGCACGCCCAGACCAAGGGCCGCCTTGATGGCGGGATGCAATCGTGTGTTCATGTGGACACCTCACGTCCGTGTCAGGGAGAGCCTGACTTTACGACCGTGACGCGGAATGCCGTTTGATCCAGGTCAGTGGTGTACCACACACAAAAAAGCGGCCGCACGGGGCGGCCACAGATCTTGCTGCTTGGGTTCTTGGGGGCCGCGCCTCGATGTTCGGTCGGGAGCCATAGTGTGTTGAGCTGGGGTCGGAACGGATTCAGCGCGGCAGGCCGTGCAGGCCCCAGGGTGGATTGGCGTTGATGACGCGACCCAGCCGGCAGTCGGCCACGAAGTCCGCGAACGCCTGATCCGGATGGCTGGCTGAAAGGGTGTAGATCCCGGGGGGTACGTTGGTCCACAGGATGCCGCCGTCTTCCGATGTGCTGGTGACGGCGGCGTCCGGGATGACGTTCTCGTTGAAGTAGATGGGGTCGGGCAGTGCCGGATCGCCGTAGGCCGTCGTGCCTGGGACGCCGTGCGGGTTGTAGGTCCGGAACTGCTCGAATGGCATGCCGACCACTTCCGGCACGCTGGCGGTGGTGACGATCACACAGCCCAGCAGGTCAGGCGCGATGTGTCCCATCGTCGTCAGCAGCAGCGACAGCTGCGCGTAGGTCTGAAGGTCCGGCGTCTGGAAGTTCACATTTTCCAGATCGTGGGTGACGTGGAAGGTCTGCAGATAGATCGTGCGATAGCCGTCGGCGACGATATAGGGTGTCACCGTGCTGTCGCTGGGTACGTCGAGCGCGTAAGCGCCGGCGTCATCGGTGGTCGCACTGAGCTCGGGAAATTCCACCAGATTGATTGTGGCGCCGACGATGCGGCACTGCGTCTGCTCAGGCTCTGCCGCGCACTGGTTGAAGGTATAGGCTGTGCCGGTGAGTCGTGCGGTGCTCGGGTTGCCATCAGCGTCAGTGACGACCGGATCACCACCGGTGCTGCCGCACGCGGTGAGCAGCAATACGGCGACGGCGGCAATCACTGGCCCGATCACGCGGCGGAAATCCTGTTGCATGGACGGTCAGGTGTGGATTGGTTGTGTCATCGCATCGTGGGCGCTGCGGATCAGACGCCGTCCTGCGCGATCTCTCCAGGCGCCAGCAGCGGCAGCGCGACCGTGCCGCTCAGGTTCAGCGCAGGCACCAGCAAATCGCGTGACCAGGTGACCGGATACTGCGCGTGGAAACCGTAGATCAGCAGCGCCAGCTCGTCGCCCTCAGACAGGCGTTCGGCGATGCCGTTCATTTCCAGCGTATGCACGCCGAAGCCGCGTACCGGTGTGATCTGATCGTCGATGACGTCCCAGCGCTCAGTGCCAGCCTTGCGATGACCGATGGCGAAATACAGGATCGGATCGCAGCCCAGTGACAGCGGTGCGGTGGCGCAGGCACTCATTTCAACGCCGCTGAGTCCTTGCAGGTCGATGCTCAGGGTCGGCACGCCGGCGATGATGGCGCCGCCAGCGGGAACGGTCACCAGGCTCTGGTTCGCCAGCAGCTGTTCGCGGAACGCGTTGCCGAGCACCGAGCCGACGATGCTGAGTGTGCCGGACAGCTGTGGTGTGCTGGCGTCGATCTCGAACGTGGTGCCGCCGCGCTTGACCTGATTGACCGCAACCGCGTCGCCTTCGCCGAGGCTGAGGCAGACCTTGCTGCCGGATTTCAGGACGGCGTCGACCGCGCCGGACTGACCCTGAAGTTTCTCCTGGAACCAAGCATGCGTGACTTCGTCAAGATCGAGGGTCCCACAGCTGCGCGAACCGCCGGCATCCTGGAAGTTGGGTACGGTGACCGCCGCATAGAACGGGTCCAGCGCGTCCTCGGCGCCCGGAATCGAGGTCAGGCTGAGCGGCAGGATGTGCCCGGACTGATGCGTCAGCAAACGCACGTCGCCGCCGAGCGCCTTCAG
>JBFFJL010000407.1:0-3813 GCA_041555955.1 Nevskiaceae bacterium | reverse complement strand
TCATTGGTAATGATGCCTGCTGCATCCTGACCGCGGTGCTGCAGCATGGTGAGCGCGTCGAACAGGTCCGAGTTGACGACTGCGCCCTGGGAGACGATACCGGCGATTCCGCACATGAGCTTGGCCTGGGGAGTTAAGTGGGATTGGACGGCTTTGCGCCGGGCTCGATCCATTCCAGCCAATGCGGCGGAATGATGGTTTCGAATCCGCGGGCCAGTGGCGTGAACTGCTGGATCAATGTCGACTGCTGCCACCACGGGTCCTGTGACGCGCCCATGCGACCGGAAACGACGACAAACAGCGACACCAAGATCACACCGCGCACGATGCCGAGCCCGCCGCCCATGGTGCGATCCGCCGGTGAAAAGCGGCTGTCGCGCACGGCGATGACGATGAAATGCGTCAGGATGGCGCCGACAAACAAGGTTGCAATGAATGTCAGTGCCGCGCCTGCGGCGTCGCGTAGCGCCCCATCGGCGAGCCAGGGTTTCAGATAATCGGCCACGGATTGACCGAACAACCACGCCACGCCGACTGCGACGATCCATGTCGCCAGGCTCAGAATTTCCCGCGTGAAGCCGCGCCAGATGCCAACCAGCACTGAGACAATGAAGACCAGCGCAATGCTGTAGTCAACCCAGGTCATGGGGCAAATCCGGAGAGCCTGTGCATGGGTGAAATCGTCCGCGGCGAGCGGCGGCATTTTACCACCGCATGACGGCGCGCCGCTTGGGTTGTTGCGATCCGCGTCATCACGCAGGGAGTTTCAACGTGCTCCGGGCCTCAGGGCGCAATGACTCGGGCATCTTTGTAGCCGGCCGAGACCACCGTGCGATGTGCAGATTCGGCCGCATCGGAATGGGCGAACGGACCGCTGCGTACACGGTACAGCGTGCCTTTGGGGGTCGCGATCGGTGCGATCACTCCTGTTTGCCCCAAGGCCTTGAGCTTGGTTTCGACCTGGCGCGCGTTGTCGATATCCGAGAAGGAGCCGAGCTGCACCCACCATAGTTGTGCGGTTGCCGCTGCTGCGGGCGCCTGTGCCGGAATCGCCGTAGGCGCTGGACTCGGTGTCGGCTTCGGCTTCGGAGCCGGCGTCGGTTGCGCGGTCGGCTTCGGGCTCGGCCTAGGTGTTGGCCGCGCGGTGGGCCGCGGCACTGGCGTGGGGCTGGGGGCGACCGCCACGGCACTGGGATCGGCAAGTTCCGGCGCAGCATCCTCTGCTTCGCTTTCATCAACAGCCGCCGCTGCGACGTCATCCGCAGGCGTACCGATCACGGCTGTCTGATCGTAGATGATCTCGGGCTCGCGCAGATTGATCGTCACGACATCGCCCTCAGCGGCCACCGCCGGGCCTTCCGGACGGCGCGGCAGCAGTGACACCAGCACGAATGCCACGATCAGCAGGAACGCGGCGCCAACCAGACGCCGCCGCAGGGTCTCATCCATCCACAGTGCTCAAGGCTTCAGCCACGGTCAGAAACGATCCGGTGACAACGATGTGCCCGCCCTCTCCGGCCAGACTCCGGGCCTGTCTCAAGGCGTCACGCATATTGTCGCAGCATCGCTGCGGCATGTCCGCAGGAAGGCTGACGCTGACGCGCGCCTGCAAATCCGCCGCCTTCAGACCCCGTGGGGGCGGAAGGCCCACGAAAACCACGGCGCTGAGGTGTGCGAGCAGGGCTTTGACGAATGCGGCATGCGGCTTGTCATCGAGCATGCCGAGCACCAGCACCCAGTCCGCCGTGCCATGCAGCCGTTCGATCGCCTGCGCCAACACCCGCGCGGCTTCGGTGTTATGCGCGACATCCAGCAGAAGGTCGCCGTGCTGCGTCAACCTGCCCGGCACCCGCAGTTGCGGCAAGGCACTGCGCAGAGCCGACTCCGGCACCGGAAGGCGAACTTGCAGCGCTTCGACCAGGGCAATGACGCCCGCCGCATTGTCGAGCTGTGCGTCACCCGGAATTCCCGGCAGCGGCAGGTTGACGTATTCGCGCTCGGCTCCGATCCAGTTGAAACCGTTGTCGACGCGACTGACGTCGAAGTCCTGTTCGCGCCGCTGCAATGGCGCGCCGATGCGCGCCGCTTCAGCAATCAGCGTTGCGGGCGGCACCCGCTCGGCCGAGATTGCGATGCGGCCATGCCGGAAGACACCGGCTTTCTCCACGGCAATCAGTTCGCGCGTATCGCCCAGCCAGTCCTGGTGATCGAGTCCGATGGTCGTGACCAGCGCCGCATCAGCGTCCACCAGATTGGTGGCGTCGAGGCGCCCGCCCAGCCCGACTTCCAGAATCTGCAGTTGGACGCCCGCTTCGCGGAACAGCCACAGCGCCGCCAGGGTGCCAAATTCGAAATAGGTCAGTGCGACGTTGCCGCGCGCGGCTTCGATGACAGCAAATGCACGGCACAGGTCGGCATCGCTGCGCGGCTCGCCATCGATGCGAACCCGTTCGTTGTAGCGCAGCAGATGCGGTGAGGTATAGAGGCCGACGTGATAGCCGGCGTGACGATAGATCAGCTCGGCCAGATGCGCACTGGAGCCCTTGCCATTGGTGCCGGCAATGGTGATCGTCACGGCGTCGCGTGTTGGCAGCCGCAAGGCCGCGGCGACCCGGGCAATGCGGCCCAGTCCCAGCTCAATGCTGCGGGGATGCAACGTCTCCTGCCAACGCAGCCAGTCTTCGAGGCTGCTGCTGGCGCTTAGCGAAGCGCGCCCGGGAGGGACCAGGCTAAGCGGCACTGACGCTCGGCGAGAAGTGGGTCATCATCGACAGCATGCGATACAGGCGATCGCGCATTTCGCGCCGATCGATGATGGCGTCGATCGCGCCCTTCTCCAGCAGAAATTCGGCGCGCTGAAATCCTTCCGGCAGTTTCTGACGCACGGTCTGTTCGATCACGCGCGGACCTGCAAATCCGATCAGCGCCTTGGGCTCGGCGATGTTGAGGTCGCCCAGCATCGCCAAACTGGCGGATACGCCGCCCATGGTCGGGTGCGTCAGCACCGACACGAACGGCAAACCCCGTTCAGCGAGCTTGGCCAGGGCCGCCGAGGTCTTGGCCATCTGCATCAGCGAGAACAGGGATTCCTGCATGCGGGCGCCGCCCGAAGCGGTGAAACACACATACGGCGTGCCGAATTCCAGCGCCGCATTGACGCCGCGGACGAACTTCTCCCCCACGACGCTGCCCATCGAGCCACCCATGAAGCTGAACTCGAAAGCGCTGACCACCAGCGGCATACCCATCAGCTGACCGCGCATGACAATCAGCGCGTCTTTCTCGTTGGTGTCCGCCTGGGCTTCTTTGAGACGATCAACGTACTTGCGGCTGTCCCTGAATTTCAGGGGGTCCTTGGGACCAACCTCGTTGCCGATTTCGATGCGCGGTTCCGGATCCAGAAACGTATCCAGACGCTGGCGCGCGCCGATGACGCGGTGGGTGCTGCACTTCGGGCAGACCTCCAGCGTACGCTCCAGCTCCGCGCGATACAGCACGGACTGGCAGGTCTCGCACTTGGTCCACAGACCTTCCGGGACGTTGTGCTTCTTGGTGCCGCTCGGAAGCAGCTTGGAACCAACAATCTTATCGAGCCAGCTCATGGAATCAGACATAAACCCACCAGGCGAGTAGCGAATGGTAGCGGTTTTGGCGACGCGGCTTCAGACGGTCACTTGATCCAGCGCTGTGCGCAGCTCGCCCAGGCGCGTCTGAAGCACCTGCGGCAGCTGTTCTGCATTGTCCTGCAAGCGTTCGATTTCCGACACCAGAGCGCTGCCGACGACGACTGCATCTGCCACAGCGCCGACCGCG
>JBFFJL010000406.1:0-3818 GCA_041555955.1 Nevskiaceae bacterium | reverse complement strand
CGAACTCAGAGAAGGCGCGATCGACTGGATCGTGGTGACTCCGGACATCAGGGTTTTGCAGACATACATCGAGACGTACCGCCCTGACGGCCACTACCCCAGCGATCACCTACCCGCCGTGGCCGATCTGTTGTTCTATCGCTGAGCGACCTTGCGCGCCCAGGGAACAAACAAGAAGACAAATCGGCATCGACCGATGGCAGCGCGCGAATGCAGACCATGTGTTCCGGCGCACAGGTGAGCAAGCCAATCGCAAACAGCGGGGCTGTCTCACTTCAGCATTGCTTTCGAACGAATATGCGAACGCATCGGGATTCCTATTGCATCCGCGACAAACGGGCACTCCTGACCTACGGCGCTCACATTGCGTAGATCTTGATATTGAAGCCCTCAGTGTCTTCGGGCTCCTGGAAGTAAGACGAAATCTGAAAGAAGTCTTCCTCCGTCAGGTGATGCGCGCCCTCAGGCCGCTCGTCATTACGCTTTGCGATGCGCTCCAGGCACGCCTGGTCCGACGTATTCAGGAAGTGCAGCATATGCGCCGACTCGGCCTGCTCGAACAAGGAGCGAAACCAGCCACGACCTGCCCTGGTATTGGCCTGGAAATCCAGCACGACAGACTGTCCCGCCTTTAACAGGTCGACGACAAGCGGGCCAACGACCTCTTTCAATTTCCTTGAAAGTCGAATGTAGTCCTCGAAGGTCTTCATCTGGTCCCCAAACAAACGCATGAGCCAGATGTCCTCGGAGATCAGGATCGCATTGCTCTCATGCGCCAGACGTGTAGCGATCGTCGTTTTTCCGGCGCCGGCCTTGCCGCAGAAGAAGTGAAGTGTTGAATGAACGGTCATAAAACGTGAAGCTGATCAGGTCGTGAAGCCCAGTCCGCGGCCGCGTCAAAGCGCTGCACAGGCAGCAACGCCGGCGAGAAACGATGAGCAGGTTTCCAACTATATCTGGGTCGCAGAGTTGCAGCGCTCTATCTTAAGATCGCCCCAGTCTCAGGAGCCTTGGCCGCGCACGATACAGGAAGATAGTGACCATGCGCGGGCGATGTCGCGCAGTCACTTTGCCGAGGTGTTCCGTCGTGAAGTCGGGCAGCCGCCGAACGACTACCTCGCGCGCTGGCACATCACCACCTCGCGATCGAACTGGATCATCCGGTAGCACGCGCCGACATCCCCCGTACCGCGCAGCGGACACGGCGTATGAATCTCGGCAAACACCGTATCCGCCGTGACGGCTGTGATCGGCACCTGCTTGGCGGACGGAAAGCCGCGCTGCCACTGCGCCCCCAGCGCTTCGAGCGTGTCGACTTCGCGAATGCGCTTGGACCGGATCGTTGCCCGCGCAAGGGCGTTCATGAACGCTTCGGTCACCGCGCTCAGGCGTTCCTGTCGGGCCATCCACGCAGACACCGCGAGCACGAACTGCACCGAGCGCTTGATCAGAACATTCTTGAACTTCACGGCCTTCCCTCTGCGGCGGGCAACCTGAATCTTGAGTTGCGGGTCTTCCCGAGCAAAGCCGAGCGTAGACGCGGGCTGGAACCAGCGGTTGCGCGAGCCCACTCCGCGCTCATCTAGCGTTCCCCAGTGTGGCATCCAGCGACGGCGCCCGGAGCCAAACCGCAATGTCCTTGCCGATGGCCTTCCCGACACGGATCAATGCGGAGCATGCAGTCAGTCCACCCTTCGTCGTCGTCCGGTTAGCGACAAATGACCCGACGAGCGTCCCGCCCTCACGGAGTTCGCCACGAACCGTCGCCCATTTCGGTCCCGTAAAGCCACCACCGCCGACGGAGTGCACCCCCACAATGGTCATCGAAAGCATCTTGCCGGTAGCTGGGGCACCACCCGCATCGGAGACAACGACGCCTGATTTGGCGAAATCGACAATGAACGTGCTGAGCTGTGTGTTCCAATCACACTTGTTGCGCACGGCATCCGATCCAATCCCTTCGGCATAGGGCACCGTTCGTGGAATGATGATGGCGCCTTGCGCCTGAGCAAGGCTCGACGTGAGTAGCAATGCTGCGACGAAGATGGGTTTGATCATCACTCCCTCCAGGTGAACTATTGAATCTTTGTGCCACCCAACGCATTGATTCAGAGGCGCCCACGTCGAAGGTGGGGCCGCTAGTTAAGAGAAATGGGTCTGACCCGAAGGCGCTCCTGTTCCAGCAGAGCGACCGTGAATCCACCCCTGAAAACGTAGAATCGTGACCCGTCCCCTAATACGTTATTCGAGTGCCGCATAGAAGAAGCTCTCGACAGCCTCCTCGCGCTCGAAACGAGCGAGATGTTCACTGGCCCTAGATAGAAAGGCCCTCGCGCTGGTGTGAAAACGAAAGAACGGGTGAGCGTCGGTCATCTAAGGTGGCTAACGCCCACCTTCACCGCGGATTTGACGGCGCGAAGCGGCGACAGGGACGTCAGCTGGAAGGCATGGTTGGCGGTCATAGCAGTGATGCCAGCGTCGGAAGGAATGGAGCAAGTACAGTTATGTGCGTTGCTGCTGCATCCATGAATTTCTTGTAGGCCGAGATGAAATTTCCGCCTTTATGCTCGCGCGACATTTCTTCCACAAGGCCGACAAGCTGATCACGCTCCTCGATGTGAGACGCCTGTAACGCCTTTATCAATTCTGCGAAAACGCTCGAATCAGAAGTGATGGTCTGAGTTACGCCAGATGAATGCACAGAAATGGCGCTATGAGAGACGTTCTGTATTGTCACTCCGACTTTATCGTTGTCCACAGGTAGCCCGTTTTCTTGCTTGTAAAGATCAGTTGCCCGGAGCATGTCTAATGTCTGTCGAACCGCATTTGCCAGGTCGATTTGGCCTTGAAACAGGGTGGCCATCTGTGAAAACGCCCAGTTATTTAGTTGTAGCTCATCATGAGCTGCCCTTCCTGCAGCAAGAACTGATTCCAGGTCAGAGTAGACCCATGTGCTTTTGAAGCCATTGATGATGCTGGTGAGGGTAGGGTACTTTGTGAAGTCATGGTTGATGCCGCACAAGGCATCCGACATAAAGAACGCCATGTCGCGCCCATCTGAGTAAATACGTTCGACCTGTACCTTCTTCCTTCCGTCACTAGCTCGATCAATCCTGTCCCAGTCTTCCCTGTTCTTCAGGTGTGACCAGTCTTGATCGTTTTTGCGGAATGTCTCGCCGATAGACAAAAGGCGGCTAATAAGGCCTTCGACATCACGAAGATCATTGCGAACAACTGCATTCACCTACTGGCTCCCCTTGACCGCCAACGCTTAGCTTAAGCCACGTGCGTTAGCACGTCAGCTTGAAGCGCTGGTTGGGCACTTACTCACGTCGCATCTCCTCTTCCAGCGCTTGGCGAATACCCTCAGCGGTGATCTCCGTAACCACACGTCTGTTGATGATGACCCGCTCAACGTTTTTATCTTTGACCTTGTCGTAAAGCCAAGCACCAAAGAGCGCGAGGTCGATGTTAACCGACGCATCAACGATGAATTGCAGCACTTCCGGAATGCCGACGGACTTACGTATCAGCGAGCCTTCATACTTCAGCGCTACACCGCCCGGAGCCTGAATAGTAAGGCCCGATTTGAGACTCGAGCTTTCGGCTATCTCAAAGCCGAGATGCCTATCGTGTGTTTCGATGTGGAGAGGAATCATTTAGGTGCCCAACTAGATTTATACCGATGTCAGGGAGCGTGCCTCAGCGGTGATAAAAAAACTACCTGCCCGTTTGGACAGGGTCTTAGCAGCGGAAGTCCGATTGATGCTGGATAAAGATTCCCGAATGAGATGCCAAACAACCCTTGGGTCAGGCTG
>JBFFJL010000405.1:0-3829 GCA_041555955.1 Nevskiaceae bacterium | reverse complement strand
CGTCTGTATCGCGATAGCGAAGTGGCCGCGATGACCGGCTGCGGCGTCGGACTCGGCGCGCTTTATCGCCCGTTTCTGGTGCTGGGAGCGGTGCTGGCGGTGGCGACCGCGGCGCTGGCGTTCGAGGTGGGGCCGTGGGCCGGACGCACCGCTGATTATCTGGTCAAAAATGCAGCGCGCTTCATACAGTTCAATCCGTTCGAGGAAGGCCGCTTCAAGTCGATCGACGGCGACCGCGCGGTGTTCTATACGGAGAAGATGGATGCGGCAGGCTCGGTGTTGTCCACCGTGCTGGCGCAGGTCAGCGAACAGGACGGCGTCAGCTTTGTCACCGCTGCGCGCGGCGAACAGACGGTCGATGCGGTGACCGGCGAGCGCACTGTGACCCTGCGCGATGGCTATCGTTATCGCGGCGAGCCGGGTGCGGCGGCTTACGACGTCATGCATTTCAGCAGTTTCACGACTCGCGTCGCCCCGCCGGAGTTCATCTATGTCAGCGCCAAGCGGCGCCTGATGTCGACCGGGCGCTTGCTCGGTTCGAGTGATCCCGAGGATCAGGCTGAGCTGGCCTGGCGCATCGCGGCGCCGATCTCGGTATTCATTCTCGCCTTGCTGGCAGTCCCGCTGGCCCATGTGGCGCCACGTCAGGGGCGTTACAGCAAGATCGTCATCGGCATTCTGGCCTACCTGGCCTATTCGGAGCTGCTGGGTGTCGGGCAGATCTGGATCGCCAAGGGCAAGGTGCCAGTGGCGCTGGGACTGTGGTGGATTCACGCCCTGATGCTGTGCTGGGCACTGATCCTGATCGCGCGCCGCAACAACTATTTCCGGCGGCTGCGCGCATGACCCGAATCACGCGATATCTGGTTTCGACCATTCTGGGATTCACCGCGATCACCGGACTGGCGCTGGTGGCGATCTATACCTTCATCAGTTTCGTTTCGGAGATCGACGAAACCGGGGAGGGCGGTTTCGGCATGCTGCAGTTGTTGTGGTACACGCTGATGCTGATGCCGGCCGGCTTGTATACCTTGATGCCCATCATCGCGCTACTCGGAACCTTGATGGGGCTCGGCGCGTTGGCCGCGCAGAACGAAATCAACGCGATGCGTGCCTCTGGCGTGACCTTGCTGCGGCTCGGTGGCGCGGCATTGCTGGCGGGTGCGGTGCTCGGTGCCTGTGCGGTGATACTGGGGGACTGGTTGGCGCCGCTGGGCAATGCTGCTGCGCAGACGTTCAAGAACAAGTCGCGCTATTCAGTCGAAGACGCGGTGTCGTCGCGCCCGGTGTGGCTGCGCGATGGTGCCAACGTGCTGCATGTGCGGGCATTGCAGGCCGAGGATGCGATGGCCGATCTCGACATCTATACCTTGTCGCCGCAGCTGCAGATCGACCGGGTCATGCATGTCGATCGTGCGCACTTTGTCGATGGCCACTGGGAATTGATCGGCGTTCGTACCACGCGATTCGAGGGTGGGCGCACCGTGTCCGAGTCGACGCCGGAGATGCGCTGGGATGCAACCTTGTCGCCGGAGGTGCTGCGCCTGTTCGTGCTGGAGGCCAACAGCCTGTCGACGCCAGGCCTGATGCGGCTGATCAGCTACATGGACGAAAACGGCCTCGATGCTCAGGGGTATCGTCTGTCGCTGTGGCGCAAGCTGGTGGCGCCGTTCACGGTGATGGCGATGATGCTGGTCGCCGTTCCGTTCGTGCTGGGCTCGCAGCGCGGTGGCGCCGGTCAGCGTCTGCTGGTGGGTATCATGGTCGGGCTGGTGTTCTACGTCGTCAACGAGGTCACCGCGAGCATGGGCCAGCTGTTCGGCTGGCCGATTCTGGCCTCCGCGGGATTGCCGACGCTGGTATTGGCCGCGCTGGCCGTGTTGCGCCTCAAACGCGCGCGCTGATTATGTGGCTCAGGGCTTCGGCACCTCAATCATTTCACATTGCGCCACATAGTCCTGCGGGGCACGTCGGCGTGAGTCCAGGCGCATCAGCACCAGCACGATGGCAATGATGACCACGGCCAGCGCCGCAACCGTGGCGCTGGCTGGCCGGCTGGCGTACAGCGGCAGTTGCATGACCAGTGGCGTCAGTGCGACACCCCAGCACAGCAGCATTGTGGCGTAGCGCGCGAGTGCGTTCAGCCAGGTCAGTGCGCGGCCGTCGACGCGGCGCAACTTCAGACGCCAGGCGCGCATGCCCAGGGTCTGGCCGCCGTGGGTCCAGAACCAGCCAAAGAATGCCAGCCCGATCAGAAACAGAAATGCGCGTAGTGCGTGCCACTCACGCGCGGCACCGAATGAGTCACGCACCACGGTGTCGACCATCAGGCAGACCATCCAGATGCCCAGCAGCAGCAGGCCGTCGTAAGTGGCTGCGGCGAGCCGCCGCCAGAGCGGCGCCTGAAGCACGATGTCGGTCATGAGTCTCTTGATTCCGGAAGCGGGTGCGAAGGTTGCGCGGCGCGTAAGGATACTGATCTGTGCCAGATTCGGCAGCGCCGCAACACCCACCGTCGGCCAGCAGCGCTGTTAAGCTAGACGGCCGTTCCCGCCCGCGCATATCAGGAATCGCGCCGCATGAATTACGTGAAAGCCTTTATTGCCGGATTTCTGTCCACGCTGATTTTTCACCAGGGCGTGCTGGGATTGTTCTACCTGCTGGGAATGGTGCCGCGAGCGCCGTTCGCGATGGCGCCGGTCCCTCCGTTTGGCATCCCGTCGGTAATTTCACTGGCGTTCTGGGGCGGACTCTGGGGGCTGCTGTTGTGGCGGCTGATCGCCAACGCGCGGCGCAGTGCGTACTGGTGGCGTGCGCTGCTGATCGGGGCGATCGGACCCAGTGCAGTGGCCCTTCTGCTGGTATTTCCGCTCAAGGGGATGCCGATCGCCGGTGGCGGCGACGTCAAGTTGATTGTCGGCGCGCTGATCCTCAACGGCGCCTGGGGGCTGGGCGTGGCCTTGCTGATGCGCATGCTGCGCCCGCGCAGCGACGTCTGGATCTGAAAGCAGGCCCTTTTCGGATATCTATGGTCAGTGCCGCGGGATGCATGATTCGCGGCCTTCGTCGGAGTCGTGGCTATGAGTCAGGGAATGGATCAGGATTGGGTGATGGCAACGCTGGAGGATGCGGCGGCGGCGTTGGAGCAGCTGATCGATGAGGTCGATGCCGGTGCCGACGATCTTGATGCGCTGCTGCAGGAGAAGATGCCGGCCGTGTTTGCCAAGCTCAACTACGCCTGGAATACGCGGCAGCTGGGTCCCGAGGCTTTGGATACGCTGGATCATGACGCGCTGATCGCCTGGCCGAACGACGCCGGACTCTGAGCCAGGACGTCATTCGCGGAAGCTGAAAACGGGAAAGGCCGCGTCATCGACGCGGCCTTTCGTCCATCAGCAAGCAGGCTTCAGAAGTTCTCGACGTCCATCTCCATCAGCGACTGGCTGCCGGCGCGCGCCTGCGCAATCAGCGCGGCGGTTTCTGGATACAGCTTGGCGAAGTAGAAGCGGGCGGTCGTCAGCTTGGCCTTGTAGAACGCATCGCCCGAGTCCTGATTGCGCAGCGCGACGCCGGCGGCATAGCACCACGAGAACGAGAACACGAGATGACCGATCAGGCGCAGGTAGGGCACTGCTGCGGCGCCGACCTCGTCCGGGTTCTTCATCGCGTGCTGGCCGATCTCCATCGTCAGCTTCTGCACTTCGCTCTGCAGCGAATTGAGCGGCGCGAGAAATTCCTGCATCTCTGACATCTCGCCGAACGGAGCCAGTGCGGTCTGCATCGCTTTGCCGAGTTTCATCAGCTTGGCGCCCATGTCTCCGAGTACCTT
>JBFFJL010000404.1:0-3833 GCA_041555955.1 Nevskiaceae bacterium | reverse complement strand
CGGCATCGCCGCCGCGGCGCCCGCCATCCTGCGCGACCGCCTGCTGGCGCAGCAGCAGGGGCGCGTCGAGGAGCTGCGGCACGCGAAGTACGAATCCATTCTGGACGGCCACGAAGCCATCACCGTGCTCCGCGGCGAGGCCCGCTTCCAGGACGGCCGCACACTCGCCGTGAAGCTGGAGAACGGCGGAGAGCAGACCGTGCGCTTCGACCGCTGCCTGATCGCCACCGGTGCCAGCCCCGCGATTCCGCCGATCCCGGGACTGAAGGACACGCCCTACTGGACCTCCACCGAGGCGCTGGTCAGCGAGACGATCCCGCAGCGCCTGGCCGTGATCGGCTCCAGCGTCGTCGCGGTGGAGCTGGCGCAGGCGTTCGCACGGCTCGGCAGCCGGGTCATGATCCTGGCGCGCAGCGCGCTGTTCTTCCGCGAGGACCCGGAGATCGGCAAGGCGCTGACAGCCGCGTTTCGTGCCGAAGGCATCGAGGTGCTCGAACAGACGCAGGCGAGCCGGATCGCTCACGCCGGCGGTGAGTTCGTGCTTACGACGAATCGGGGCGAACTGCGTGCGGACAAGCTGCTGGTCGCCACCGGACGCGCGCCCAACTCCCGCGGCCTGAATTTGGGGGCCGCAGGCGTGAACGTGAATTCGCAGGGCGCAATCGTCGTGGATGCCGGCATGCGCACCAATGCAGCCCCGGTCTACGCCGCCGGCGACTGCACCGACCAGCCGCAGTTCGTCTACGTGGCGGCGGCGGCCGGCACGCGCGCCGCCATCAACATGACCGGCGGCGAGGCTGCGCTGGATCTGTCCGCGATGCCAGCCGTCGTGTTCACGGATCCGCAGGTCGCGACCGTCGGCTACAGCGAGGCGCAAGCGCATCACGACGGCATCGAGACGGACAGCCGGGTGCTGACCCTGGACAATGTGCCGCGGGCGCTCGCCAACTTCGACACGCGCGGCTTCATCAAGCTGGTGGCCGAAGCCGGTTCGAACCGGCTGATCGGCGTGCAGGCCGTCGCGCCCGAAGCGGGCGAGCTGATCCAGACGGCGGCGCTTGCCATCCGCCACCGCATGACCGTGCAGGAGCTGGCCGATCAGCTGTTCCCGTACCTGACGATAGTCGAGGGATTGAAGCTCGCGGCGCAGACTTTCACCAAGGATGTAAAGCAGCTCTCCTGCTGCGCGGGCTAATAGGGGCCATCGTGAACGCTCCGAAAGCAGGCTCGGCCTGCGCGACATCGCAGGCCGCCGACGTCACACGCAGTCCACTGGGCCTGCTCCTCTGGTACGGCCTGCCCATCGCCGCGATCCTCGGCGCCGGGCATGTGCTGGCAAGCCCGCGGTGGATCGGACTGATCTGGGCCGGAGCGTTCGTGACGATGGGCGGCAAGTGCCTGGCCAATGCCAGCCACTGCGGACGCGTCCATTGCTACTTCACCGGACCGTGGTTTCTTCTTGTCGCCGCAGCGAGCCTGCTGCACGGCTTTGCGTTTCAGCCGGACGGTCCGCTGAGCTGGTCGCTGATCGGCAGCGCCGCCGTCGTGGGGAGCGCGGTTCTGTGGTGCGGCAGCGAGGCGATTCTGGGCCGGTATCGCAGAAGCCCTCCATCAAGCTGAGCGCCCAGCGCGCAGCTCTACTTGCAAGAGGCATTGACACGCGGCAGGAACTTCCCCGGCGTCTGCTAGACTAACCGCCATGCTCCACGACTCCGCGATCCGCCCCTGGCTGCTGGCGCTACTGTGCGCCGTACTGCTGAGTGCGCGCGCGGACGGCGCGCATCTGCACCTCTGCTTCGATGGCAGCGAGCCGCCGGTGAGCTTTCACGCCTACGATGTCGGCCTGCACCACGGCGAGCCGCAGAACGCAGCCCCGCATCAGGACAGCGATGTCGGTGTGCTGGGGCAGATGCTCACGAAGCTGCTGACGCTCGACCTGGATCTGCCGCCTGCCCTGCTGGCTGCGGTGATCGCGCTGTTTCTGGTGCCGGCAGCACGCGTCCTGCCGCAGTCCGCGGCGCCCAGAGCGGCCCTTGCCGCCGCCCCGTTTCTCCGTCCGCCGCTGCGCGGACCGCCCCTCTCCTCCTCCCTCTGAAGCACTGAGGTTTCCCGCCGCCTGACGCCCGCACGGGTGCAGCGGCCCGCCTGCCATGCCGCCCGAACTGCGGCGGCGATGGTGATGGGAGGACAAGATGAAGATATTTACCGCACGCGCGATCCACGCGTGCTGGATGGCGCTGGCGCTGCTCGCGCCCGCCGCCGAAGCCGCTGCAGTGCCGGAGGGCTTGACGCTACGCGAGGCGATCGTCGCCGCGCTGGCGGACAACCCTGATCTGAGCGCATTCGCGTACGAACTGCGCGCTGCGCAGGCGCGCGAGCGGCAGGCTGGTCTGCGGCCGGCCCCGGAGCTGGCACTGGAGACGGAGAACTTCGCCGGTTCCGGCGAGACCCGCGCGTTCGACAGCGCGGAAACGACGCTGGCGCTGTCGCAGGTCATCGAGCTGGGCGGCAAACGCGACGCCCGTGTCGACTTGGCGCGCGCCGGCAGCGGCACCGTCGAGATCGAGCGCCAGGCCGCGCAGCTCGACGTGCTCGCAGAGGTCACGCGACGCTTCATCACCGTGGCGCGCGTGCAGGAACGACTGCGCCTAGCGCGTTCGGCGACCGCGCTCGGAGAAAGTACTGTTGCGGTCTCACAGCGCCGCGTCGACGCCGCCAAGTCGCCGCATGCAGAACTGGATCGCGCGCACATCGCGCTCGACCGCTACCGGCTCGATGAGCAGGCCGCCGCAGCCGATCTCGACACGGCGCGCAAGCAGCTCGCGGCGATGTGGGGCGCGTCGCAGCCGGTCATTGATGGCCGCAGCTTCGGCGAGGTCAAGGCCGAGTTATTCGCGCTGCCGCCGACCGGCGACTTCGCGGCTCTGGCCAGGCAGCTCGCTGCCAACCCGGACTTCCTGCGCTTTGCCTCCGAAGCACGATTACGCGATGCCGAGTTGCGCCTCGCGACGACGCTACGCCGCCCGGACGTAACACTGTCGGGCGGTCTGCGCCGTTTCGAGGACTCCGGCGACCAGGCCTTCGTCGCCTCGCTGTCACTGCCGCTGTTCAGCGGCCGGCGCGCCGAAGCCTATGTTGCCGAGGCGCAAGCTAACCGCGAGCGCGTGGACGCGCAGCGGCGCGCGGCCGAGGTGCGCGCCGAAGCCACGCTCTACGAGCTGCACCGTCAGCTCGCACGTGCGGTCAACGAGGCGCGCGCGCTCGGCGACGACATCCGCCCGCGTGCCGCCGAGGCATTGCAGGAAACGGAATACGCCTATGCGCGCGGGCGCTACAGCTATCTGGAGCTGGTCGATGCGCAGCGCGAGTACCTGTCCGTGCAGGCGGTGCTGATCGAGTCCGCCGCGTCCGCGCACGCACTGCGTACCGAAATCGAGCGCCTGACCAACGCACCGCTTGCTGCGGCATCAGCTCCGGCCGCCGAAGTAGATGACGGCCATGCCGGTGAACGTGAGCGCAACGCCGGCGAGGTCGGACAGTCCGGGTCGGATGCCGTCGACACCCCACAGCCAGCCCAGCGCGACGGCGACGTAGACGCCGCCGTAAGCCGCGTAGACGCGCCCGCTGGCATGCGGATGCAGCGTCAGCAGCCAGACGAAAACCGCGAGGCTGGCGGCGGCAGGCAGCAGCAACCAGGCGCTGCGGCCGTGCCGCAGCCACAACCACGGCAGATAGCAGCCGCCCTTTCAGTAACGTTTCTTCGCACGCCCGATCGATCTGGTGAGACAGTGCGCATACTTCTTTATAACGCCCTATATAGTACAGCCGCTTCG
>JBFFJL010000403.1:0-3838 GCA_041555955.1 Nevskiaceae bacterium | reverse complement strand
CCTCCCGAGGAATGTCCCCCGGGGAAACAGTGGCCCGCCTTCTTGCCGCTGACCGAACCGTAAAGCAGCAGCAGTGTCGGCTGCTGCCCGCCGTAGCGGTCCAGGCTCCAGGGGCAATCCTTGTCCACGGCCTGTTTGATCACCGCAACGGACCCGGTGGTCAACGCCAGCGCCATCAGCAGATAGATTGCAGCGCGCCGCACCGCGCCACTGCGCATGATTGCCAGCAGCAGCAATCCAATCGCATAGGTCCGGATCAACCACGCGCCGCCATCGTGCAGCAGTTTCTGCGTCAACCAGTGATGCGCCCAAGGAAAGCCATGCACCCCGTCGGCGAAACGATCGGCGACCCAGAGGTCCAGGCCCGACAGCTTGGCGAACAGCGCCACGGTCAGCAGGCTCAGCGCCGGCAACAGCTTCAGCACGAAGCTGGGCGCGGAAGCCTCAGGAATCGGGCGGCTGCTTGAAGAGTTCATACGCGAGCTGGAAGTAGGCCGTAGCCAGGTTCAACAGGTTGGCGTCCGCCGGCTGCGGCTCGAACACTTCCCCACCATGGCCACTGCGTGGACCGTCGTCGCGCACATACCGCATCACGTCAGCGCGCTTGTTCAAACCCAGTATGGCCATGTGACCATCGCGCAGCAGTGCGACGTCATGATTGTGATTGAACAGCAGATTGCGTGGTTCATTGTTCTCATGCAGTACGTCAACGCCGAAGAACGGCGCCTCGTACGCAAGGCCCAGCAGCCCCATGACCGTGGGCGCGATATCGATCTGGCTGATCAACCCGTCGTTCTGCTGCGGCGCAATCATTCCGGGAGCGTAGATCAGCAGCGGGATCTCGTAGCTGTGCAACGGAATGTCGGCCGAACCGTAAACGCGTGCACCATGATCGGCAACCACCACGAACACGGTATTGGAGAACCAGTCGCGCTGTCTGGCCTGTTTGAAGAACTGGCCAATCGCATAGTCCGCATATTTCACGCCGGCAGCACGCCCGCCGCCGCTCGACTTGATCCCCGGAATGCCCTCGGGGAAGGTGTACGGCTTGTGGTTCGAAGTGCTCATCACGATCGAGAAGAACGGCATGCCTTCTGCCGCACGCGCGTCGTAGTAGTCGATCGCGTGAGCAAACAGGTCTTCGTCGCTGACCCCCCAGATGTTGGCGAATTTCGGCTTCGGAATATCGCGCCGATCGCTCAACGCAAATCCATTCCCCCCGAAATACGCATTCATGTTGTCGAAGGTGCCATAGCCGCCATACAGGAAGCTGGAGTGATAGCCCAGGCCGCTCATGACCTCGCCCCACGTCACGATTCCCTCATTACCGGGGCGCTTGACGATGCTTTCGCTCGGAATCGGCGGGAACGAAGCGCTGATCGCTTCAAGTCCGCGCACCGTGCGCGTACCTGTGGCGTAGGCATGGGTGAACAACAGGCCCTGCTTCGACAAGGCATCGAATTCCGGGGTCAGTCCGCGCTCGTTCCCAAGCGCACCGACAAACTCCGCACCAAAGGACTCCTCGGCGATAACCACGACATTGCGTCGGCCGAGACCCTGTGCACTGGCCGGAAAGTGGCGCTCGAGACTGGGCGGCGTCGGCGACACGAACGTCTCACCCGAACGTTCGAGTTCCGGACGCAGTCGCTGCCAGAGGGCGACATCATCGCCGGTGCGATAGTAGGTCTCGTAGTCGAGCTGATTGGTTCTTGCGGCGACGAAGAACGAGGCCACGCCATTGGCCGCCAGCTCGTTGGCCACCCGATTCTCGAACGGCGTCAGCGCGTTGACCGGAATTGCAATCGCCAACACCACGACAACCGCGACGTGGACCAGGGCAATCAAACCGCGGTGCCGAAACGGATGCACCGACGGCGCCCCCTGGGCAGTTTCGCGCAGCAGGGGCCACAACGCACCTGCGAGCACCACTGCCGCTGCGGCCAGACCAGCACTGATCAGTCCGACCGGATAGGTCTCGCGAATATTGCCGATGACTTCGGTGGGATAGATCAGATAGTCCACCGCCACCAGATTGAAGCGGGCGTTGAACTCCTCGAAGAAGAAATATTCGAGTCCGGCGATGTACAGCATCGTGAACAGCACGACACTGACCGTCAACATCAGCACCGGCGTGCGCCGATTACCGCTGAATATCCGCTGTGGCAGCAACCACAAAGCGATCGTCATCGGCAGAAACAGGTAGACCGACTCCAGAAGGTCGTTGGCCAGCCCCAACGGCAGTGACTGCAGCAGGCGTGCCACCGGCACTTCATCGGTCGCAAACAAGGCCCACAGCAGTACGCGCAGGCCCGCGCCCATCGCCAGATACACTGCCAGCAACATGATCAGCACGCGGTACCGACCGACGCGCCAATGGATAGCCTGCCGTGCTGTTTGCTGATTCACTCGACTTGTCGCCTGATGATAATTTCGTCAGTGTCGACAAGCGCGCGTCAAAGCAATGTTAAGAAGACCGATCCCGCACCGCGCGTGCCCGGCCACCCCTCCGCGCACGCCTCGCATGCAAGCTAGCTTTTACACACGTCGACTGGGCTCCGGTGCTGCCCCCCGAAACGTCCGGGGAATGAAAGCCGGCACTTCTGCGCGGTAGCGCCGATAGGCCGCACCCAACACATGGTCAAGATCGCGCTCTTCCAGCAACAAGGTCGCCAGCACGCTGTAAGCCGTCAGCACGGTCGCCAACAAGGCATGCCCGACGCTCATCATTGGCGTCGACCACAGCACCAGCATCAGGCCGGTCTGAATCGGATGCCGGACCCAACGATACGGCCCACGCAACGCAAACGGGGGCTCCACCTGCTGCCCAAAGGCCTGCCGCAAGCCGGTGAAATGCAGCAAATCAACGCACCAGATCGACCAGAGAATCAGGCCACCGCCCATCGCCAGGGTGCCGTACAGCAGCGCCTGCAATGCGGGGCTGTCGACAACCCACAACGTCTGCGGCAACGGCGACCAGAACAGGCAGATCGACAGCAACAACAACGCCGAAACCAGCCCATAGACCACCCGTTCCAGCGCCTTCGGCACGAGCCCCAACCACCAGCACTTGAATGCCGGCCTTGCCATCAGACTGTGGGCAAAGCCGAAAGCCGCCAGCAGGCCCAGATCGATCGCCAGCGCCACCAGCCCAGGCTGCAGCGCGCCTTCGTCGATGCCGCGCGGCGTCCAGTTCTGAATGAAGGCGATGAAATACAGCTGCATCGCCTGCGTAAACGCAAACGCGGCCAAAGCGAACAGGCGCATGGTCGAAATCTCCGAATCCGGTATAGAGCCCCGCATCTTAGTCAGCCGCTGCGCGCGCGACCCCTAACCTATGGCCGGGGCGCAGGATCGGCCGCGCCGCTCAGCCCGCAGCAGCCGCGCGGGGGTGCCATTGGCGCGTGCGCAACATGAACCGGGTCAGCAACCCCACCGCCGCCAGCGCCAGGGCAGCAATGAAACCGAGCCAGACGCCAAACGGTCCCGCCGCAGTCTGAAATGCCAGCCATGCCGCTAACGGCAACCCGACCAACCAATAGGCGGTGACGGTAATCAGCATCGGCACCCGCGTTTCCTTGATCCCGCGCAGCGCCCCGCTGGCGGTGGCCTGCACACAGTCGAATAGCTGAAAAATCGCCGCAAAGTAAAGAAATTTCACGGCCATGGCTGCAACGTCCGGCGTGTCGGTGTACGCCGCTACGATTACCCCGGGCGCCAAGGCCATCGCCGAAGCAGACATCGCGGCGAAGCCGATACCCAGCGCGACCCCGGCCAGACCGCGCGCACGAACCTCGTGCTCCAGCCCTGCTCCCGCGGCCTGTCCCACCCGCACCGTGGT
>JBFFJL010000402.1:0-3845 GCA_041555955.1 Nevskiaceae bacterium | reverse complement strand
CCCAGTGGTGGGAGCCGGTCGACGATCGTCGCCTGTCGCTGCTGTACGCCGGTTCTGCTGCGTACAAGCGCGCGATCGTTTTGATGTTCAATGGTCCATTCAACAGCGCCGCAGTGGCTGACCAGAACATCACCGTGACTGACAGTCAGGGCAAGCGCGTGACCGGGCAATGGGAAGTCGGCGCGAACAACAAACGCATGCTGGTGCTGCCGGTCGAGAGCAGCGGGATCTACACCGTCAGTATCGGCGGCAATCTCAGCGACGGTGGCAACCGGCTTCTGGAGCGCTCACTGCGCGGTCCTGTCAAAGTCCGCTAAGTCTCTCGTCATTCGGGGTGTTCAACGGCCGCCTTCGGGCGGCCGTTGTGTTTGTGAATGACTTGCGACTGGACATTCGGCGCGAATTTCGCATCCTGTTTGTCAGAACAAGGCCAAAAAACCAGCGAGGCGCCCGTGTCACTACGCAATCAGGTCCAGCTCATTGCCTATCCCAACCGTTTGGGCAGCAATATTGCCGATCTGTATCAGATCATCGAATCGCACCTGGGCTCTGCGATTGGCGGCGTGCATATCCTGCCGCTGTATCCGTCCAATGCGGACGGCGGATTCTCGCCGCTGACGCACAAGGAGGTCGATCCGGTTTACGGTAACTGGAGCGATGTGGAACGCATCTCTTCCAAATACGACCTGTGCCTGGATCTGACCCTGAACCACATCTCCGATGAGTCGGCCGAGTTCAAGGATTTCATTCAGCACGGGTATCGCTCGGAGTACTCGGAGCTGTTTGTCCACGTCGATCAGCTCGGCGAAATTTCGCCCGATGACATGGCGAAGATCCATATCCGCAAGGAAAAGGAGCCGTTTCGGGAAGTGACCTTTGCGGATGGCACCAAGGATCGCGTGTGGTGCACCTTTACCGAGCACCAGATTGATCTGAACTACAACTCCCCGCGCACCTACGCATTGATGGAGGACTACATTCGCTTCCTCACCGCGCGCGGGGTCAAACTGTTCCGGCTTGATGCCTTTGGTTACACCACCAAGAAAATCGGTACCAGCTGCTTCCTGGTCGAACCGGATGTCTACGAGATCCTGCGCTGGATCAATGGCGTTGCGGCTGAGAACGGCGCAGAAATGCTGCCGGAGGTGCACGACCATCCAAGCTATCAGTACGCGATTGCCCTGCACGGCATGCGCCCTTACGGTTTCGCCTTGCCGCCGCTGTTATTGCACGCGTTGCTGGATGCTGACAGCACTTTCCTGAAGCAGTGGCTGCGCATGTGCCCCCGCAATCAGATCACGGTGCTGGACACGCACGACGGCATCTGCATCCCGGATGTCGAAGGTATCGTGCCCCAGGACAAGATCCAGGACATGATCCACAACGTTTCGCAGCGCTCGGCTGACCCGATCCTGCGGCGTTCCGCGGCCAACGTCCACAGCGTTGGCGCAATCTATCAGCTCACCTGCACGTTCTACGACGCGGTCAAGCAGAACGACGATGCCTACATCGCTGCACGCGCGATTCAGTTCTTCGCGCCAGGGATCCCTCAGGTCTACTATGTCGGCTGGCTCTGCGGCACCAACGACATGGAGCTGATGGAGCAGACCGGCGAAGCGCGCGACATCAACCGTCATTACTACAGCCGTGAGGAAGTCGACGCGGCGGTCCAGCAGCCGGTGGTCAAGCGGCTGCACAAACTGATGCAGTTCCGCAGCACCTACCCCGCGTTTGATGGCCGCTTCGCGCTGCAGTATTCCAACAGCAAGAGCGTTGCAATGTGCTGGCGCAAGGACGAGTACTACTGCGAACTGTTCGTCGATCTGATCTTCAAGAAATCGACGATTCGCTATATCGATGCGAGGACGCAGCGGACGCTGACGATGAAGTGCTGAAGGGATGCTCGATCACGTTTGCCTGCGGCACGCGCAGTGCCTCAGCTCACCGTTTCAATCACGTAGGTCGTGACCGGCTCGGCGATGCCCTTGACGGTACGCCGCCGCCGCCGCGCAGGCACCGGCTCGCCGCATTCAGCCAAGGTCACTGCGTCAACGTGAATCTCACCGTCACCGGCCTTGTCGCACAATCTGGAGGCCAGATTGACCGCGGCGCCGACCGCCATGTATTCGAAGCGGTCGCCCTCGCCGACGATGCCCACGGCAACACTGCCGCTGGCCACTCCGACCCCCAGGCCCAGATCGGGTGAATGCCGGCGGACCACCGGCCGCACCCTCATCTGCAGCCGGCGCGCCAGATTCAGTGCGCGCTGGGCACGGTCCTCGTATTGCACCGGCGCACCGATCAGGATCAGCGCACCGTCGCCGGCAAAATCCTTGACGGTGCCGCCATATTCGCGCGCGGTTGCGCCGACCGCAGCGTAAAAAGCGCGCAGCAGTCGCATGACCTGTTCCGGAGAATGCAGTTGCGCATAGGCGGTGAAACGGCGGATATCGCAGCAGACGACCGTGATGTCGACGCGTTTGCGCGCCATCGCATGGCGCAGACCGCGCTGACGCACCAGCTCGGCCACCTGAGGCGACAGGAATTGCGACATGAAGTTGGCGCGCGCACCCTGAACCACGTAGTAGCGGATCGCGCCGTACAGGAAAACCACCTCGCCGACCGCCATCGCCAGCGCGCTGTATCGCTCTGGCAGGATCAGTGACCCGGCCAGCAGCGGCATCGCCGAAAGCGCGGCAACGATGCGGATCCGTTCCGCAGTATCCGGCCGGCGGCGCAGCAACAGCAAGCCTCCGCTCATCACCAGCAAGCCGGCCAGCACCGGCGGCACGATGAAGATCAGGAACTGCGGTGGCGGCAAGGTGCCGTTCTGCAGTGCTAATGCAAGGGCGTGATAGCGCAGCTCCGGGTACATGACCACCAACAGCGGATACAGCCCGAGGAGGGCCTGCGCGGCGCGGACCACGCGGATCCGTCCGATGCCGCCGGAGGTATCGGTCACCGTGCGTGCCGCGCGCATGCCCCATTCGCAGCCGACGATGAAGGTGGCGGTGTCGAGCATGGCCACGCCGGGCGCCCACCAGGGCAGCGGCAGGATCAGCCGCAGCGGAATCAATGCCGCATTGGCGGCGACAGCGGCTCCGAGCAGTGCAAAAAACAAGGCCAGGGCACGACTGCTGGGGCTGGACCGATCGGTCAGCCAGAACACCAGGCCCATACCGACCGCGATGATCGCAACAATGTCCAGCCCACCGATCACGCAGCGTCCCCTTGGTGTGATGAGCCGATGCTACCTCACCTGAGGGAATCACCGCGCCGGGTAAACCCCGCGCTGCCAATGTGGTGCGACGCCGCTACACTGTGCGCCCTCGCGCGCGCCCTTCCCTATGCTGCTCGGTCTCAACAAGGTTCATCTCGCCATCGCCGGCACGGTATTGCTGGATGCGGTGGATTTCACTTTGGACGCTCGCGAACGCGTGTGTCTGGTCGGGCGCAATGGCGCCGGCAAGTCGACGTTGCTCAAGGTCATGTCTGGCGAGCTGGCAGTCGACGGTGGTGAAATCGTGCGCGCATCCGGCCTCAAGCTTGCACGCATGCAGCAGGACGTCCCGACCGCCGAAGCCGGCACGGTCTATGACGTTGTCGCCAGCGGTGTCGGTGAACTGGGCGCGCTCGTTGCTCAATATCACACGCTGTCGTGTCAGGAGCACCCCGACATGAAACAGCTCGATGCATTGCACGCTCGGATCGATGCCGCCGATGGCTGGGCACTGGAAAGCCGTGTCCAGGCGATGATCACCCGCCTGCGACTGCCGGCTGATGGCCAGTTCGCCGATCTGTCCGGCGGGCTCAAACGTCGGGTGCTGCTGGCGCAGGCGCTGGTT